>NZ_SOFT01000036.1:0-69536 GCF_004402645.1 Cryobacterium sp. TMT2-42-4 | reverse complement strand
GCAACACACACAATGGCCACCCTCACGGGTGGCCATTGTGCGTTAACCACCACCCCGCCCCACCCACCCGGCGGGGCACACCATCCGGTAGCGGTCGTGGCCAACTCAGGAGATCCAACCAGGCCGCACCGGGCATCCGCACCCGTGCCGCACCGATCCGCGGCAGCCGGTCACGGCGGGCAACGGATATCCTGAGTTAGCCACACACACACGGCCCGGCCAAGCCGCCCCGCCGGCGCATCCTTTGAAAGTCGACGCACGCTCTACCTGCGCCCACCTCCACACCGGGCGCTCACCTCCACACCGGGCGGCACGAACCTCGCCACCCCGTGGGGAGGGCACACCTCCACCGATGACAGCTGGCCACCCTCGAGGTGATTTCCCTGCGGTAAGCCGGAGTGAGTGTCTCCGTCCGGTCGAAAGTGCCCGTAGAGCCACCACTCTCGACCGGAAAGGGGACACTCGCCGCGGCCCGGTATGACACCGCCGGAGGTGAACGGAATCGACCAAAATGACCTCCCAGACGGGTGGTCATTTGGCGTTGAGTTAGTCTTGAAAGGTCTGTCGAAATGACAGGTCAAATTACACAGGAGACACAGTGAGCCCTTCAGGAACGCACGACAACGAATCACGCGACGGCGGACGAGACGATCGTCGTTCCAACGGGGGTTACCAGGGCCGTTCCGACCGTCCGCAGCGTGACGGTGAGCGTCCCCCTTACCGCGGTAATTCCGAGCGTCCAAAGCAGGGTGGCGAGCGTCCTCCCTACCGCGGGAACTCCGATCGTCCCTCCACGGGCGGTTACCGTGGAAATTCCGAGCGTCCGTCCAACGGTGGTGAGCGTCCTCCGTACCGTGGCAACACTGACCGTCCCCAGCGTGATGGTGAGCGTCCTCCCTATCGCGGCAACTCCGACCGCCCGGCCACGGGAGGTTACCGTGGCAACTCGGACCGTCCCCAGCGTGATGGTGAGCGTCCCCCTTACCGTGGCAACACTGACCGTCCCCAGCAGGGTGAGCGTCCCCCTTACCGTGGCAACTCGGACCGTCCCGCTACCGGTGGCTACCGGGGCAACTCTGAACGCCCGCAGGGTGGCGAGCGTCCTCCTTACCGGGGCAACTCTGAACGCCCGCAGGGTGGCGAGCGTCCTCCTCACCGGGGCAACTCCGAGCGTCCGCAGCAGGGTGAGCGTCCCCCCTACCGTGGTAACTCGGACCGTCCCTCTGCCGGTGGCTACCGGGGCAACTCTGATCGTCCGCAGCAGGGTGAGCGTCCTCCGTACCGGGGCAACTCCGATCGTCCCTCCGGCGGCGGGGAGCGCAAGCCCTGGGCCAAGGACGGCGCCCGTCCCGAGCGCAGCGATCGCCCGCAGCAGGGCGGCGAGAAGCCCTGGACCCAGCGCGGCGGTTCGCCGAACCGTGCCGGAGCTCCGCGCGGAGACGCTGGTAAGAAGCTGTGGACCCGTGACGGTGCCCCGGCCCGCGGTGACCGCGATGCCCGTGTCGTCGAAGAGGAGATGACTGAAGAGCAGCGCATGCAGCGCGAGCTTCGTTCGGTGCGCCCGCGCCACGACGACCCCGAGCTGCCCGACGACATCACGTCGCAGGACCTCGACCGGATCGCCCGCAACGAGCTCAAGACCCTCAGCAAGGACAACGCCGAGGCCGTCGGCCGCCACCTGGCCATGGCGGCCCGCGTCATCGACGAAGACCCCGAGCTGGCTCACCGCCACGTCCTGTCGGCTGCCCGTCGTGCCGGCCGGATCGCCGTAGTGCGCGAGAGCCTCGCGATCACCGCCTACGCCACGGGCGACTTTGCCCTGGCGCTGCGAGAACTGCGCACCTATCGCCGCATCTCCGGTTCCAACGATCAGCTTGCGCTGATGGTGGACAGTGAGCGCGGCGTGGGCCGCCCGGACCGGGCGCTAGAGCTGGGACGCTCCGTTGAGCGCGCCTCGCTGCCGGCATCCGTTCAGGTTGCCCTGGCGATCGCCATGTCCGGGGCGCGTCTGGACCTCGGCGAGACGGAGGCCGCGCTCAGCGAGCTCGAGATCCCGCAGCTGGACCCGAAGACCGCGTTCTCTTACAGCGCCGAGCTGTTCGCCGCCTACGCCGAGGTTCTCGGCGAGCTGGGCCGCGACGACGCAGCCGAACTGTGGAACGAGCGGGCCGAACGGGCCGACGCTGCCGTGTCCGGCGTGACCGATTTCGACGAGACCATGGAGATCCTCGAGATCGACGAGGAAGAGCCCGACGACACCGACGACGACGACGCGACCGACGTTTCGGACGAAGAGTTCGCGGATGACGCCGACGACTCCACCGACGAGGCGGAGCACGATGCTCAGGCGTCGCCGCGTGCCTGAGCCGGTCACCCCGCTCACCGGCGTCGACGTGGTTCTGGCCGACCTGGACGGCGTGGTCTACGCCGGTCCGGCGGCCATCCCGTTCGCGGTCGAGAGCTTGAACCGTGCGGCGGAAACCATGCGGGTCGGCTACCTCACCAACAACGCGTCCCGCACCGACCAGTCCGTGGCGGACCACCTATCCGAACTGGGCCTGCACACGGTGGCGACGGATGTCGTGACCTCACCGCAGGCCGCCGTGCGTCTGCTCGCGGATGAGGTGCCGGCCGGATCGCGCATTCTCGTGATCGGCGGCGAAGGCCTGCTGACCGAGGTCGAGAAGGGTGGCTTCGTCGTCACCCGCTCGGCGGATGACGCTCCGGCCGCCGTGATCCAGGGCTTCTCGCCCGACCTCGGCTGGAAGGACCTGGCCGAGGCCGCGTTCGCCCTGCACCCGAACGAGGATGGAGTGGAGATCCCGTGGATCGCCACGAACACCGACTGGACCATCCCGGTGGCCCGGGGGATCGCGCCCGGCAACGGCACCCTCGTCTCCGCCGTGCACATCGCCGTCGGTCGCCTGCCGATCGTGGCCGGCAAGCCCGAGGTGGCCATCTTCACCGAGGCCGTCACCCGCTTCGATGCGCAGGCGCCCCTGTTCATCGGCGACCGCCTCGACACCGACATCCTCGGCGCGAACCGGGCCGGCATTCCGGCCGCACTGGTGCTCACCGGCATCGACAAGGCCAAGCAGACCCTGGCCGCCGACGCCCAGTCGCGGCCGACGTATATCCTCGACGACCTGCGCCAGCTGCACGAGCCCTACCCGCAGACGGTGTTCTCCAAGGACGGCTCCTCCGCCACGGTGAACGGGGCGACGGTGCGCATTGTCGGCGCCGACGTCACGATCGTGGCCGAGGGTGACGGGGCGATCAACCTGCTCCGCGCCGCCTGCGCCGCGATCTGGGCATCCGGTCGGCCCATCTACGGGCTCACTGTTCCGGAGCGACTGTATCTCGGACGGTAACGTGGAGAGGGTGAATCAGCCCCACGTGACGACGGACGACGTAACCCAGGATCTTCCCGCGAGGCTCGCCGCGATCGAAGACCGGCCCCTCGAGGAGCGCGCCGCCGCGTACGTTCAGGAGCACGACGGGCTGCGGGGCCACCTCGAAGGGGGAGACGTTCCCCGGGCGAGCCACTCATGACCGACGTCGACGGAACCCCGATGGACGCCCCCGATGATGACGCCCCCGACACCAGTGCCAGTGACCCCGGCGTTGCCGACGAGCGGATGCCCGACCAGCGCCTCGACTCGGCCGTCGCCGAGCGCGGTCTGGCCCGGTCCCGCACCGTCGCCGCGCAGCTGATCGTGGGCGGACTGGTCACGGTCGACGGCACGCCCGTCGTCAAGGCATCCGCCAAGGTGCGGGACACCCAGCTGATCGAGGTGGCGGCCACCGACCACTACGTCAGCCGCGGCGCCCACAAACTCATCGCCGCCCTCGACGCCTTCGCCATTCCGGTGGAGGGCCGCACGGTGCTCGACGCCGGTGCGTCCACGGGCGGCTTCAGCCAGGTGCTGCTCGAACGCGGCGCCGGCCAGGTCATCGGGGTGGATGTGGGGCACGGGCAACTGGCCCCGCAGCTGGCGACCGAGCCGCGACTCGTGCTCGTCGAGGGGTTCAACCTGCGCTACGCCACGGCCGAGAAGATCGCGGCCGCCTCCGGCGTGCCGCAGCGCGCCGACCTGGTCGTGGCGGACCTCTCCTTCATCTCCCTGACCACCGTCCTGCCGGCCCTGGTGGCGACCGCCGCCGACGGTGCCGACTTCGTGCTGCTGATCAAGCCGCAATTCGAGGTCGGCAAGGGCAGTATCCGCGAGGGCATCGTGCACGATCCGGGCCTCCGCGCCGACGCGATTGCCGGTGTGCTCTGGGCGGCGTGGGACCTCGGCCTCAAGACGAACGGTTTGATCGCCTCGCCTATCGCCGGAGGCGCCGGAAACCGCGAGTACCTGTGCTGGCTGTCGAGCGCGGTCGGCAGCAATCCGACAGAATGGATCGAACGCACAACGGCGCTGGTGGGAGTGACTAAATGAGTGCAGCACCACGCAACATCCTCGTCGTCGCGCACACCGGCCGCACGGATTCCCTCGAGGCCGCCGTCACCGTCTGCCAGCAGCTGCTGGCCGCCGGAGCCGTGCCGGTTCTGGCCCGCAACGAGCGCGCCGACCTGCTCGCGCACTGCCCGGACCTCGACGACCAGATCGCGATCCTGCACGAGGGCGTCGCGACCACCGAACTCGAACTCGTGATCGTGCTCGGCGGCGACGGCACCATCCTGCGTGCCGCCGAAATCGTGCGCGGCTGCTCGGCCCCACTGCTCGGCATCAACCTCGGCCACGTAGGCTTCCTCGCCGAGAGCGAGCGCGACGACCTCGGTGAGGCCGTGCGCCGGGCCCTGCTGCGCGACTACCTGGTCGAGGAACGCATGGCCCTCGCCGTTCGGGTCAAGCTCGGCGATCAGGTGATCTACGAGACCTGGGCGTTGAACGAGGCCACAGTCGAGAAATCCAGCCGTGAACGGATGCTCGAGGTCGTCATCGAGGTCGACGGCCGCCCGCTCTCCTCCTTCGGCTGCGACGGCGTGGTCATGTCCACCCCCACGGGCTCCACCGCCTACGCCTTCTCGGGTGGCGGCCCGATCGTCTGGCCGACGCTCGACGCGCTGCTGCTGGTGCCGCTCAGCGCCCACGCCCTCTTCGCCCGCCCGCTCGTCGTGGGCCCGGACTCGTCGCTCGCCGTGGAGGTGCTCGCCCGCACCGGCGGGGCCGCGGTGCTCTGCGCCGACGGCCGCCGCGTGCACGACCTGCCGCCGGGCTCCCGCGTGATCGTTCGCCGTTCACCGATTCCCGTTCGCCTGGCCCGCCTGCACAGCGGCCCGTTCACCGACCGACTGGTCAACAAATTCAACCTGCCCGTCACGGGCTGGAGAGGCCCGGTCGGCCGTGAATAGGAGTTCCGCATGATCGAGGAACTCGTCATCCGTGACCTCGGTGTCATTGCCGAGGCCACCCTGCCGCTCGGCCCCGGATTCACCGCCGTGACCGGCGAGACCGGCGCCGGCAAAACCATGGTCGTCACCGCCCTCGGCCTGCTGCTCGGCCAGCGTGCCGACCCCGGACTGGTGCGGCAGGGCCAGCCGCAGAGCTGGGTCGAGGGCCGCTGGCTGATCCCCGCCGACGGCACCGTCGCCACCCGCGTGCGGGACGCCGGCGGAGACCTCGACGGACCCGAACTCATCCTCAGCCGCTCGGTGTCCGCAGAGGGACGCAGCCGGGCCGTGGTCGGCGGGCGCAGCGCCCCCGCCGGCGTGCTCAGTGACCTCGGTGGCGAGCTCGTGGTCGTGCACGGCCAGTCCGACCAGGTGCGTCTGCGTTCGGCCGTCGCCCAGGCTGCAGCCCTGGACCGCTTCGCCGGGCCGACGCTCGCCGACACCCTCGACCTGTTCCAGCGGGCCTACCACCGCTGGCAGGGCCACCAGGGCGAGCTCGACCGACTCGTCGACGAGCAGGACCAGCGCGCCCGCGAGGCCGACACGCTGCGTGCCGCCATCGACGAGATCGAACTCGTCGCCCCGCAGCGCGGCGAAGACGAGTCGCTCAGCGAACGCGCCGAACGCCTCGGCAACCTCGAGGAGCTGCGCATCGCGGCCGCCCAGGCCCGGGAGCTGCTCTCCGCCGAGGAGAACCCCGACGAGATGCCCGACGCCGTCGCCCTGCTCGAGTCCGCCCGGCGCCAGCTCGAACGGGCCGGCGAGCACGACCCGGCCCTGCCGCCCCTGGCCGAGGCACTCGCGAACGCCGGCTTCCTGGTTGCCGACATCGCCGCGCAGCTCTCCAGCTACCTGGCCGGCCTCGACGCCGATGGTGCCCGCGAACTCGAGGTCGTCCAGGAGCGCCGCTCGGAGCTCACCGGCCTGGCCCGCAAGTACGCGGGCGGCCTTGACGAAGCCATCGACTCCCTCGACACCGGCAGTGCCCGCCTGCTCGAACTCGACAGCGACTCCGACCGCATCGACACGCTCCGCACCGAAACGGATGCCGCACGCCAGTCGACCGACGGCCTCGCCGACCAGCTCACCGGCATCCGTCGCGCTGCCGCAGAGGCCCTGGGTGCGGCCGTCACCGCCGAACTGGCCGCCCTGGCCATGCCGAACGCGTCGCTGCTGGTCGAGGTCGACGGCCGGGCCGAGATCACCGCCACCGGACGCGACCTCGTGAAGATTCTGCTGCGCCCGCACGCGGGGGCGGAGCCACGGTCGCTGGCCCGCGGGGCCTCCGGTGGCGAACTGTCCCGGGTGATGCTTGCGATCGAGGTCGTCATCAACCAGGCCGACCCGGTGCCGACCTTCGTCTTCGACGAGGTCGACGCCGGGGTGGGCGGCGCCGCGGCGATCGAGATCGGCCGCCGGCTGGCCCGGCTCGCCGAAACCGCACAGGTGATCGTGGTCACCCATCTTGCCCAGGTGGCCGCGTTCGCCGGCAACCACCTCAGCGTCGTCAAGGACAGCGACGGCTCCGTCACTGCCAGCAGCGTGCGCCAGCTGCACGGCGACGAGCGTGCCGCCGAAATGGCCCGCCTGCTCTCCGGCCTGCCCGATTCCGCGAGCGGACTCGAACATGCCCGGGAGCTCATGAACCTCGCCCGCGCCAACCGATAGGTCAGCCCTCAATGCTAGAGTCGAAGCCCGTGGTGGAAAATAAAAGCACGGACGAATCAGTACGCAACGACACGACACGACACATCTTTGTGACCGGTGGTGTCGTTTCTTCTTTGGGCAAGGGCCTGACGGCGGCGAGCCTCGGCAATCTCCTCACGGCCAGCGGACTCCGCGTGGTCATGCAGAAGCTGGACCCCTATCTCAACGTGGACCCCGGCACGATGAACCCGTTTCAGCACGGCGAGGTCTTCGTGACCGACGACGGTGCTGAGACCGACCTGGACATCGGGCACTACGAGCGGTTCCTCGATATCAACCTCAACCAGGCCGCGAACGTCACGACCGGCCAGGTCTACTCGCAGGTGATCGCCAAGGAACGCCGCGGCGAGTACCTCGGCGACACCGTGCAGGTCATCCCGCACATCACCGACGAGATCAAGCGCCGCATGCGCCTGCAGGCCAGCGACGAGCTGCGCCCCGACGTGATCATCTCCGAGATCGGCGGCACGGTCGGCGACATCGAGTCCCAGCCGTTCCTCGAGGCGGCACGCCAGGTACGCCACGAACTCGGCCGCAACAACGTCTTCTTCGTGCACGTCTCGCTGGTGCCGTTCCTCGGCGCCGCGGGGGAGCAGAAGACCAAGCCCACCCAGCATTCCGTCGCCGCCCTGCGTTCCATCGGCATCCAACCGGATGCGCTCGTGCTGCGCAGCGACCGGCCCGTCTCCGACTCGAACAAGCGCAAGATCGCGCTGATGTGCGACGTCGACGAAGACGCCGTGGTCAACGCGGTCGACGTGCCGAGCATCTACGAGATCCCCACCATGCTGCACGACCAGGGCCTGGACAAGTACATCACCGACCATCTCGGCCTGCCCGTCACCAGCGTCGACTGGACCGGTTGGCAGAAGGTGCTCGACGCCGTGCGCGAGCCCCAGCACACCGTCACCATCGGACTGGTCGGCAAGTACATCGACCTGCCCGACGCCTACCTGTCGGTCACCGAAGCGCTGCGCGCCGGCGGATTCGCCAACCAGACCAGGGTCCAAGTCACCTGGATCGCCTCCGACGACTGCGAGACCGAGGAGGGCGCGAACCGCCTGCTCGGAGAGCTCGACGGCATCTGCGTTCCCGGCGGCTTCGGCGTGCGCGGCATCGAGGGCAAGCTCGGCGCCCTCAAGTTCGCCCGCGAGAACGGCGTCCCCGTGCTCGGCCTCTGCCTGGGCCTGCAGTGCATGGTCATCGAATACGCCCGCAACAAGGCCGGCCTCACCGGCGCATCCTCCTCGGAGTTCGACGAGGACACCGAGTTCCCGGTGATCGCGACCATGGAAGAGCAGGTCGAGATCATCGCGGGCGGCGACCTGGGTGGCACCATGCGCCTGGGCCTCTACCCGGCCGCCCTGGCCGAGGGATCCATCGTGGCCGAGCTCTACGGTGCCTCCGAGGCGTCCGAACGTCACCGCCACCGCTACGAGGTCAACAACGCGTTCCGCTCTCAGATCGCGGATGCCGGCCTGTGGTTCTCGGGCACCTCACCCGACCGCCACCTGGTCGAGTACGTCGAGCTGAAGCGCGAGGAGCACCCGTTCTACGTCGGTACGCAGGCGCACCCGGAGCTGCGCAGCCGGCCCAGCCACGCGCATCCGTTGTTCCGTGGCCTGATCAGCGCGGCGCTGGACCGCCAGCAGGCCAGCCGCCTGTTCGAGGTCGAGGCGTCCGACGCCGTCGACGATCTCGACGTCCCGGCAGTTGTCTGACGCCGTGGCCGAGGGATCGGTCAGCGCCGACAACTCCACCGGCTCGGGCCCGTCCATGCTGGCGGACGAGCCCGCATTCGCCCCGGTCACAGCCACCGAGATCGCCTTCGACGGCAAGGTGTGGGATGTCCGCCGCGACACCTTCGGCTATAACGGCTCCGGCATCATGCGCGAGTACCTGGACCACCCGGGCGCCGTGGCGATCCTCGCCCTCGACGAGCACAACCAGGTGCTGCTGATCAAGCAGTACCGGCACCCCGTGCGCACGCGCGACTGGGAGCTGCCGGCCGGGTTGCTCGACGAAGACGGCGAGCATCCGCTCGTCGGAGCCCAGCGCGAGCTGGCCGAGGAGGCCGACCTCGTCGCCACCGAGTGGAATGTGCTCGGTGAGTTCGCCACCTCGCCCGGCGGCAGCAACGAGGTCATCCGCATCTACCTGGCGCGCGGCCTCGCCGCGGCTCCGGAGGTCTTCGAACGTACCGAGGAGGAAGCCGACATCGAGGTGCGCTGGGTGCCGCTCGATGACTGTGTCGATGCCGTGCTGGCCCGCCGGGTGCAGAACCCGCCGCTGGTGATCGGGGTGCTTGCCGCCCAGGCAGCCCGCGCGCGTGGCTGGAGCACTCTCGGGGCGGCGGATGAGCCGTGGCCGCGGCATCCGGTCAATTGGGACCACACGGTGTGACCGGTTGGCCTCGACTGGTGGTGTGAGCGGTGCGGCCGGTGTTCCTGCTGGCCGGGGCGTCACGGGTGTGGGCGGTCCGCCTGCTCCGGGAGTTGCCGGTGGGGTCGTCGCGGCGGCCGTGGACTCGTATCTGCGGCACATCGCGATCGAACGCGGCCTGAGCACCAACACGGTGGCCGCCTACCGGCGTGACCTGGCCATCTACAGCCGGTGGCTGGCGGACGCGCACCTGACCGGGCTGGCCGACGTCACCCGGCAGCACATCTCCGACTACGTGCGGTTCTTGGGATCCCGCGAGGAGTCGCCGCTGACCGCGGCGTCGATCGCGCGCATCCTCTCGACCGTGCGCGGGTTTCACCGATTTCTGCTCGAGGAGGGCGTGGTCGACACGGATGTCGCCCACGAGTCCAAGCCGCCGAAGCTCGACACCCGGCTGCCCAAGGCCATTTCGATCGAGCAGGTCACGCTGTTGCTCGCGGCGACCGACGGCGACGAGGTGCACAACCTGCGCGACAAGGCGCTGCTCGAGCTGCTCTACGCCACGGGCGCCCGCGTCTCGGAGGTGGTCAACCTCAATGTGGACGATGTGCTCGATCCCGAGGTGGTGCGCCTCACCGGCAAGGGCGACAAGCAGCGCATCGTGCCGGTCGGCAGTTACGCGCGCGCGGCCATCGACACGTTCCTGGTGCGGGGGAGACCGCTGCTCTCCGCCCGTGGACCGGCGACGCCGGCCCTGTTCCTGGGACTGCGCGGCAGGAGGCTCAGCCGGCAGAACGCGTGGTTGATCATCCGGGCCGCGGCCGAACGCGCCGGCCTCGAGGGGCACGTCTCGCCGCACACGCTGCGGCACTCTTTCGCGACGCACCTGCTCGAGGGCGGGGCCGATGTGCGCGTGGTTCAGGAGCTGCTCGGCCACTCCTCGGTGGCCACCACCCAGATCTACACGCTCGTCACCGCGGATACCCTGCGCGACATGTACACGACGGCGCATCCGCGGGCGCGGGTGTCCCGCACGGCGCCCGTGGTCTCGCCGGTCCCGCCGGTCCCGCCGGTCCCGCCGGTCTCGCCGGTCTCGCCGCTCTCGCCGGTCTCGCCGCTCTCGCCGCACCCGGACCCCAACCCCGCCTAACTGTTCCCGTTCCGGACAACTGTTGCCCGCGTACTGGCAACAATTGTCCGGAACGGCAACAGTCGCGGCCGGGGCCGCCGCGCGCCGCTGACGTTTGAGCTTTCCGGGACATTCCGTTCAAGCGGCCACCGAAGGCTGCATCTCGCGTTTTCTCCGAAGTTACGTGACGACGGATGCCGATTGCCGCCCACGCTCGCGGCTGCGGCGGCCCCGCCGGTCCGGGATAAGTAGCCCAACCCCGCCTAACTGTTCCCGTTCCGGACAGCTGTTGCCCGCGTACTGGCAACAATTGTCCGGAACGGCAACAGTTGCGGTCGGGTTCGCCGCGCGGGGCATCCGCCGCGCGGGGCATCCGTCACCCGCGTCGTCAGCCGTCGGAGTCTCGGCGCCCTCCCTGGCTAACTCCGGCAATTTGGCTGCCGGGAGCCGGTTCCACCGTGTTTTCGGGCCTATTCCGCAGGATTTGCAGGAGTGATGCACGAGGGGCCACACACCAGGCCGGCGGCTGACCAGCGGAAGCCAGCGCAGACCCCGCAGACGGGCGCAGGTCGGTGCGGCCGACCTCAGAGCAGCCGCAGCCCCACCACGGTGATGATCGGCTCGCGCTGCCCGCCGGAGTGCACGATGTGGTCACCGTCGACGGTGAGCTGGCTCGCGTGGCAGCGCAGGGCAGCCGTGACCGTCGCGAGGTGCGCCGACAGGTCGAACCACTCGGCAGCACCCGCAGCATCGGCAGCACCGGCAGCACCGGCAGCACCCGCCGCACCGGCAGTACCCGCGGCACCCGCACCCGATGGAGCACCATCCACCCCCACCTGCACCACCTCGGCAAACGCGACCCCCGCCAAACGACTACCGGCAACCGCCGCCTCGTGCATGCGGACGTGATCCGGATGCCCGTACCCGCCAGCGTTGTCGTAGCTGATCACGAGGGCAGGCCGAAGCTGCCCGATCAGCGCGGCCACATCCGCGGTCACGTCGCCGAGCGGCGCCCGCACCAGGGCGTCGCCGTCGATGTCGTCGGCCGGCCCGGCCAGCCCCGGACGGATCCAGGTCATGCCCGAGTCCCGGTACGCGCGCGGCTCGAGGCCCGCGGCGCGCGCGGGCGGCGTTCCCAGCCAGAACCGCCCGTCGATGCCGAGGGCCGCCGCGGCACCGGCGAGCTCCCGTTCGCGTTCCCGGGTGAGCGCATCCGTGCCCTCGAGCACCGACAGCGGCCCGCGCACGACCTCGCCCTGCTCGCCGCGTGTGGCGGTCAGCAGCGACACCCGGATGCCCCGGGCCACCAGTTCCGCAATCAGCGCACCCGTCGCAATGGTTTCGTCATCGGGATGAGCGTGCACGAACAGAACACTGGGAACTCCGTCCAGCAGACTCACGCGCTGAGCAGCGAGGGGCGGCGGTCGCCGGCACCGGGGCGCATGAGCGCCCGGTACACGGTCACGAGGCCGTCTGCCGACCGCGGCCAGTCCAGGTGCTCGGCCCGCTCGCGCGCGGCGAGCGACAGACGCCGGGCGAACGCGGGGTTCGAGAGAATCTGCGTGAGCGCGCCGGCCCAGACCTTCGGGTCGCGCGAGTCCAGCACCACGCCGGTGTCGCCGTCGAGCACCGCCTCGCGCAGTCCGCCGGCCGCCGCGGCGACGACGGGAACACCGCTCGCGGCCGCTTCCAGCGCCACGAGCCCATACGTTTCGCTGTGCGAGGGTACGAGCACGACCCGAGCGCCGCTCAGCAGCAGAGCCAGGTCCACGCGGGACTGTGGACCCACGAAACGCACATTGCGCTCGATTCCGTGCCGGGCCGCGAGGGACCGAAGCTCGTCGATATAGCCGTCGTAGTCGGCCGACGCGTCGCCGGCGATCACGAGTTCGGGCCGGATCGGCTCCGGCACGGCGGCGATCGCCTCGATCGCGAGGTCGAGGCCCTTCAGCGGCTGCAGGCGCCCTGCGACGACCGCGTACCCGCGGATGTCGATCGGTCCAGAAAGCTCGGCAGCCCCAGCCCCGGCGGCACCGACATTCCGGATGTCCGTGGGCCGGAACAGAATGCCGTCCACCCCCGGCAGCACGATCGAGATGCGCTCGGGCGCACCGCCGAGCCGCTGCACGATGGTGTCGGCCTCGGCCTCGCTGATGGCGACCAGGGCATCCGACTCGTGCGCCAGCCAGGCCTCGCCGGCCATACGCCCGGGGGACTCGGGGCGTTCGCCCGCCGACAACGGCGTCGACGCGTCGGCGGCGATGCTGTGGAAGCTCTGCACGTGCGGGGTGCCCCGGCGGCGCGCGAGCGGCAGCGCCGCCATGCCCGAGAACCAATGGTGCGAGTGGATGACGTCGTACGGACCGAGCGCATCCATCTGCACGCGGAACGCGTCGATGAACCCCTCGTGGTCGCCCTTCGGCACGGGACGGGCCGGTCCGGCGTCGAGGAAGCGGAGCGTCACGCCCGGGCTCAGTTGCGCGGTCTCCGACCCGGGGGAGGAGCGGCGGGTGAGGATCTCGACGTGGTGGCCGGCGGATGCCAGAGCCTCCGCCTGGTGCCGCACGACCACGTTCATTCCGCCCGCGTCGCCCGAGCCGGGCTCGGCGCCCGGGGAGGTGTGCAGGCAAACGAGCGCGATACGGAGGGGAGTGAGTAGCTGAGGCACTCGGAAATCTTAACGCACGAGGCTGTGACCGACCCTGCTCCCAAGATTTGAGACCGCCCAGGCACCCGGAAACGCCGGATTCGCGCGGCAGACCTGCGGTTTTCGGCGATCCGTGCCGCAACATGCCCGATCCGATCGCTACAGTGGAGACAGTGACAGGTGTAAGACGGATCGAGGACATCTCAGTGGCGCGCAAGCAGGATGACCGGACACGACTTTCCGGTTTAGACGAGGTACCGGTCGGTGCGACGGGCCGACCCAAGCGCGACTTCGACGAACCCGCGGTTCTGTCCAGTCATGGCCCGGCGCGCATCATTTCGCTGTGCAACCAGAAGGGCGGCGTCGGCAAGACGACGACCACCATCAACCTGGGGGCCGCCCTCGCCGGCTACGGCCGCCGCGTGCTCGCCATCGACTTCGACCCGCAAGGAGCGCTCTCCGCCGGTCTCGGTGTGCCCACCCACGACGTCACCACCATCTACGACCTTCTGCTGAGCGGCTCGGTCAGCCCGCACGACGCCATCCAGAAGACGTCGGTGCACAACCTCGACATCATCCCGGCCAACATCGACCTGTCCGCCGCGGAGGTGCACCTCGTCAACGAGGTCGCCCGCGAGCAGATCCTGGCCCGAGTGCTGCGCAAGATCTCCGGCGACTACGACGTCATCCTGATCGACTGCCAGCCATCGCTGGGCATTCTCACCGTCAACGCGCTCACGGCCAGCCACGGCGTACTCATCCCGCTCGAGTGCGAGTTTTTCGCCCTCCGCGGTGTGGCGCTCCTGATCGAGACCATCGACAAGGTGCGGGACCGGCTCAACCCGGCCATCGAACTCGACGGCATCCTGGCGACCATGTTCGACTCCCGCACCCTGCACTCCCGCGAGGTTCTCGAGAGGGTCGTCGACGCGTTCGGCGACAGTGTGCTCGAGACGGTCATCGGCCGCACGGTCAAGTTCCCCGACGCGAGCGTCGCGGGCGTCCCGATCACCGAATTCGCACCCGAGCACGCGGCCGCCAAGGCCTACAAGCAGGCGGCGCGGGAACTGATCCAGCGTGGCGCCGTCGCCTGACGCGGCCGCACCGAAGTCGTTTTCGGTCGCCCTCGGCAACTTCGAGGGTCCGTTCGACCTGCTCCTGTCCCTGATCGGCAAGCACGAACTCGACATCACCGAGATCTCCCTGAGCCGGGTCACGGACGAGTTCATCGCCTACCTGCGCGGCCTCGACCAGGACGAAGAGCTCGACCAGGCCACCGAGTTCCTGGTGGTTGCGGCCACCCTGCTCGACCTCAAGGTCGTCGGGCTGCTGCCGCAGGGTGAGCTTGTCGACGCCGAAGACGTGGCCCTGCTCGAGGCCCGCGACCTCCTGTTCGCCCGGCTGCTGCAGTACCGGGCCTTCAAGAGCGCGAGCGCCTGGTTCCAGGGCCGGCTCGACGCCGAGTCCACCCGGCACGTGCGGGCGGTGCGGCTGGAGGAGAAATTCCGTCGCCAGACGCCCGAGCTGGTCTGGACTCTCTCCCTCGGTGACTTCGCCGCCCTGGCCGCCCTCGCACTCACCCCTCGGGTTCTGCCCGGCGTGGGGCTCGACCACCTACATGCGCCGCTGGTCAGCATCCGTGAACAGGCGGCCTACGTGGTACGGATGCTGCGCGCCGCCGACACGCTCACGTTCCGCGAGCTGATCGTGGGCGCCGAGGTGAAGGGCGTCGTGATCGCCCGTTTCCTGGCCGTGCTCGAGTTGTACCGCCTCGACGCCATCTCTTTCGACCAGCTCGTGCCGCTCGGCGACCTCAGCCTGCACTGGAGTGCCGAGACCTGGACCGACGACACCCTCGCCAACCTCGGAGCCGACTATGAGCAGTGACACGACTATGAGCAGTGACACGACTATGAGCAGTGACACGATTATGAGCAGTGACACGACTATGAACACAGAACCCCCGCTCGAGCGCACCCTCGAGGCCATCCTGATGGTCGCCGACGAACCGCAGGGGCTGCTGCAGCTCGCCGCGGCGGTCGATGGCACGCTGGCGGAGGTGCGGGCATCCGTCGCCCGGCTCGTGGCCGACTTCGACGGCCTCGCCGGCACCGTGCGCCGCGGCTTCGAGCTGCGCGAGGTGGCCGGCGGCTGGCGCATCTACGTGCGGCCCGAGCACGATGTGACTGTGGCCGACTTCGTGGTCACCCAGAACCCGAGCCGGCTGTCGCAGGCGGCCCTGGAGACCCTCGCCGTGATCGCCTACAAGCAACCGATCAGCCGCGGGGCTGTAGCCTCGATTCGTGCCGTTAATGTGGATTCGGTCGTGCGCACGCTGCTCGGCCGCGGTCTGATCACCGAAGCGTTCACCGACAGTGAGACCGGTGCGATCAATTACGGCACCACAGACCTTCTGCTAGCCCAGCTTGGAATCAACTCGCTCGACGAGTTGCCCTACCTATCGCCGTTGCTCAATGACGGCGCGAACGGATTTGAGGAACTGCCATGACTAACGACAATCAGGGGATTCAGGGGACACCCACCAATCTCGAGGCCGCCGCCGACGGCGTGCGCCTGCAGAAGGTCATGGCCTCCGCCGGCGTCGCCTCCCGCCGTGTCTCCGAGGAGATGATCGCCGCCGGCCGCGTGCGCGTGAACGGCAAGGTCGTCACCGAGCTGGGCCGCCGGATCCACCCCGACTCCGACCTGATCATGGTCGACAACGTCGCCGTGCAGCTGGACACCAGCCGCCGCTACGTGATGCTGAACAAGCCCGTCGGGGTGGTCTCGTCGATGCAGGACGAGAGTGGACGCCCCGACCTGCGCGAGTTCACCGACCAGTTCGACGAGCGCCTGTTCAACGTGGGCCGCCTCGACGCGATGACGAGCGGCCTGCTGATCCTGACCAACGACGGCGATCTTGCGCACGTGCTCGCGCATCCGTCGTTCGGGGTCTTGAAGACCTACATCGCCAAGGTCGAGGGCCGCGTGTCGGCGCAGACCATCCAGCTGCTGCAGAGCGGCATCGAACTCGACGACGGGCCCATCTCCGCCGACAAGGCGCGCATCCTGACCAGCCCTCCCGGTGACGGCTTCAGCCTGGTCGAGCTCACCCTGCACTCCGGCCGCAACCGTATCGTGCGCCGCATGATGGAGTCCGTCGGCCACGCCGTCGTCGACCTCGTGCGCCGCCAGTTCGGCCCGCTGCACCTCGGCACGCTCCGGGTGGGCGCCGTGCGCGACCTGACCAAGGTCGAACTCGGGCAGCTGCTCACCGTGTCGCGGGCCGAAACCAAGATCTAGGCCCTGGTCAGGAGTTCCAGTGGTTGAATCTCGCCTGATCGGGCCCGTGCGCGTCGTGGGCGCCGGCCTGCTCGGCACCAGCATCGGCCTGGGCCTGCGCGCGCGCGGAATCGACGTCATCCTCGCCGACGCGTCCCCGACCAACCTCAGCATCGCGGTCGACTACGGTGCCGGCCGGGCCGCCACGGCCGGCGACCTGCCGCAACTGATCGTGGTCTGCGTGCCGCCCGACGTGACGGCCGAGACCGTCGCGCGCGAACTGGCCGCCTACCCGCGGGCGATCGTGACGGATGTCGCCAGCGTCAAGCTGGCCCCGCTGCAGGAGCTCCGCGCACTGGGGGCGGACGTGTCCCGCTACATCGGCGGTCACCCGATGGCCGGCCGCGAACGCGGGGGACCCCTCGCCGGCCGCGCCGACCTCTTCGTCGGCCGCCCCTGGGTGGTGGCCGCGCACGACGCGATCAGCTACCAGCAGGCCACCGCGATCGACGATCTGATCCTCGACCTCGGCGCGATCCTGGTCGAGATGAGCCCCGAGGAGCACGACCGGGCCGTGGCGCTGATCTCCCACGTACCGCAGGTGGTCTCCACGATCATGGCGCGCCGGTTGACGGATTCCGCCGGCTCGGCCTTGAACCTCGCCGGCCAGGGTCTGCGTGACGTGACCCGCGTCGCGGCCAGCGACCCCGAGCTGTGGGTGCAGATCCTCGGCGCGAACGCCGAACCCGTGCGGGACATCCTGCTGGCCTACCGCGTCGACCTCGACCGTTTCATCGACGCCCTCGAGGCCCCCGCCGCACCCGGCGCCCGCCGCAAGGTGGCCGAGGAACTCGCCGGAGGCAACGCCGGCGTCGCGCGCCTGCCCGGCAAGCACGGCCAGGACCGCCGTTTCGTGTCGCTCAGCGTCATGGTCGACGACACCCCAGGGCAGCTGGCCCGACTCCTCAACGAGATCGGCGAGGTCGGGGTCAACCTCGAGGACCTCCGCCTCGAGCACTCGCCGGGCGCCCAGCTGGGCCTGGCCGAAATTTCTGTCCTCCCTGAGGCCGTTGGTCGCCTCACCGAAGAGCTGGCCGCCCGCGGCTGGCGGATTGCTGGTTAATCATGGGTCGTCACTCAAGCCCCCACATCGTCGCCATCGACGGGCCGGCCGGCAGCGGCAAGTCCAGCGTCAGCCGCGCCGCCGCCCGGCGAATCGGCTTCGACTACCTCGACACGGGCGCCGCGTACCGGGCCTTCGCCTGGTTCGTCAGCGACCGGGGGATCGACGCGGAAAACACCGAAGCCGTCGTGGCCGCCCTGGGCGACTTCGACTACACCATCGGTATCGCCCCCGACGAGTACTTCGTGCGGGTCGGCCGGGCGGATGTCACCGACGCGATCCGCGATCCCGCCGTCTCCGCGATCGTGAGCTCCGTGGCCCGCATCCCGGAGGTGCGCACTCACCTGACGGAGCTGTTCCGCACCATCGCGGCGAGCTCGAAGCGCACCGGAATCGTGATCGAGGGTCGGGACATCACCACCGTCGTGGCCCCCACCGCGGAGATCCGCATACTGCTCACGGCCTCCGAGGAGGCTAGAATGGCTAGGCGCTCTGCGGAAATACCGACCCAATCGGCTGACACCGTGGCGGAACAGCTGCGATCCAGGGATCACGCTGACTCACAGGTAGTCGAATTCATGAGCGCCGCAGACGGTGTGACCACCGTCGACTCCACCCATCTCGACTTCGAACAGACCATTGACGCGGTCCTCGACGTCATCAATACATACCGCGAGGCCATCGCATGACCAACAACAACGACTTCGACGACACGATCCCCGACCTCGACACCGAGCTGGTAACGCGCTTGGACGACCTCGACGACGACCTGGTGACGCAACGCGCCGCCGCGCTCCGCACGGGACTCAACGAGTACGACCTCGATGACGAGGACTTCGACGTTCTCGACACGGTGACGGAAGACCCCGACGCCATCCAGTACCTGCCGGCCCTGCCGGTCATCGCCATCGTCGGCCGCCCGAACGTGGGCAAGTCGGCGCTCGTGAACCGCATCCTCGGCCGCCGCGAGGCCGTCGTGGAGGACACTCCCGGCGTGACCCGCGACCGCGTCACCTACAAGGGCGAATGGCACGAACGCCGCTTCAGCCTCGTCGACACCGGCGGCTGGGAACCCGACGCCAAGGGCATCGACGCATCCGTCGCCGCCCAGGCCGAGCTGGCCATCGAACTCTGCGACGTCGTCATGTTCGTCGTCGACGCCAACGTGGGCCCCACCTCCACCGACGAGGCCGTCGTGCGCCTGCTGCGCAAGGCCGGCAAGCCCGTCTTCCTCGTCGCCAACAAGGTCGACGACATTCGCCAGGAGCCGGAAGCCGCGAGCCTCTGGGCGCTCGGCCTCGGCCAGCCCTGGCCCGTCTCGGCGCTGCACGGCCGCGGCGTCGCCGACCTGCTCGACGCGATCCTCGAGGAACTCCCCGAGATCTCCGCCGTCGCCAAGCAGGAAGTCGGCGGACCCCGCCGCGTCGCGATCCTCGGCCGACCGAACGTGGGCAAGTCGAGCCTTCTGAACAAGGTCGTCGGCGAGGAGCGCGTTGTCGTCAACGAGCTCGCCGGCACCACGCGCGACCCGGTCGACGAGCAGGTTGAGCTTGGCGGCAGGGTGTGGCGCTTCGTCGACACGGCCGGCATCCGTCGTCGCGTTCACCTCTCTCAGGGTGCCGACTTCTACGCCTCGCTGCGCACCAGCGCCGCCCTCGAAAAGGCCGAAGTGGCCGTGGTCCTGATCGACGTGACCGAGGTGATCAGCGAGCAGGACGTGCGCGTGATCGACCTGGTGCTCGAATCCGGGCGCGCCCTCGTGCTGGCGTTCAACAAGTGGGACCAGATCGACGACGACCGTCGCCGCTACCTGGAACGTGAGATCGAGCAGGACCTGGCACACGTCTCCTGGGCTCCGCGCGTGAACATCTCGGCCAAGACCGGCCGCCACATGGAGAAGCTCGTTCCGGCCCTCGAGACCGCTCTCGAGGCCTGGGACACCCGCATCGCCACGGGCAAGTTCAACGCGTTCCTCGCCGAGCTGGCCGCGTCGCACCCGCACCCTGTGCGCAGCGGCAAGCAGCCTCGCATCCTGTTCGGCACCCAGGCGTCCAGCCGCCCGCCGACCTTCGTCATCTTCACCACCGGGTTCCTCGACCCGGGCTACCGACGCTACATCCAGCGTCGCCTGCGCGAGGTCTACGGCTTCGAGGGAAGCCCGATCAACATCAGCATGCGCGTGCGCGAGAAGCGAAAGCGCTAGCGCTAGCCGCTCAGCGCTGCACGCCCAGCGTTCCCCACGACCAAAGGCCCCGACCGGGAGATGTCTCATCTCCGGGCTGGGGCCTTTCCTGTCGTCTACACCCCGAGTTCCATCACGACCCGGTCTTTCCGCACCCGCGCCACCTCCACGAACCCGGCCGCAGCGAATAACGACATGGTGCCGTGGTACAACTCCGCCGACGGCGCCTTCGGGCGCAGCGCCACATCCACCGGTTGCCCCTCCACCACCCGGGCACCGCCGCCGCGGGCCTGCGCGACCGCCCCGCGCAGCAGCGCCGCCGCCACCCCGCGCCGCCGATACCCGACCCGCACCACGAAGCACGTCACCGCCCACACGGATGCGTCGTCGGGCTCCTGCCGACTGCCCTCCGTGACCACCTTCGCCCGTTGCAGTCTCGAATACGCCATTTTGGGCTCGACCGCGCACCACCCGACCGGCTCCCCGTCGAGATACGCGATCACGCCCGGTCCGGGGGCGCTGGCCTGCACCTGCTCCCGCAGCATCCCGGCACACGCGTCCGAGGTGGCGTTCTGGAACTCCCGGTTCGCCAGCTTGAAGTACTGGCACCAGCACCGCGCGGGGTCGCCGCGGGTGCCGAACACCAGGCTTACGTCTTCCCACGGCACGGATGCGACGGCTTCGACCCTGACTTCGCGCTCTGCTGGCATGCACTCACGCTACGCACGCAGAGTCGCACCGCCGCGCTGTACGTGCGCCGCTTCGCGCGTGGCACGCCACCCGCGAAGCGGGGCGGCCCCCGCGTAACGCTGGCGCGCACCATGAGGACACCGGCCCGCAGATTCCGCGCTCAAGCGACGGATGGTGTCCGCAAGCGCTCCCGGGACGCGGTAAGATATTCAAGTTGTCTCTTGCTGGTTCTGTTCGCTGGAATCGTTGCGGGAGCGGCGGGCTGTGGCGCAGCTTGGTAGCGCACTTGACTGGGGGTCAAGGGGTCGCAGGTTCAAATCCTGTCAGCCCGACCAAAGGGCCGTTCGCGAAACTCTTCACGAAACGGTCCGGTCGAAACAAAAAGAAATCGCTCCTGAGGCTTCTCAGGAGCGATTTCTGGTTTAAGGGGTTCTCGCGTCCGTTTCTGGTCGCGATTCTTGAATTGTGAGCGGGATTTCGGTTGTTCAGTGTGTCTTCCGGCGTTTTCTCGCGCGCCGGATTGTCTCGAATGCTGGGTGTCTTGCCCTCTGGGCAGTATCTGGTCCTGAGTCGGACGGTTAGGTCCTGAGCGGTGGTCCGCCGGTCTCGTCGGACGCAGGGTGTTTGGCCTTGTCTGGCCGCATCACGCCGGCCGGGTAGGTGTCGGTGTACGGGTTGTGCCATTCGCGGTCGCGTCGGCGAATCGTACGGACGACAGGTTCTCCGTGGACGCGCTTCTTGGCGTCGTCTTTGATTTTGTCGCTGATGAAGGCTGCGATTTTGCGGAGGTTGAAGTTCGTCAGCAGGATGGTGACGATGATTTGGGCGGCGCCGAATCCGCGGACGCGGCGGCGGCTGGCGGATTCGATGTCTTCGGTTCCGCCGCTCTTGATCTGGTGGTTCAGCGACTCGATGGAGTTGCGGGCATGGGTGTGGAACTTGTCCCATTCCGGGGTGCCGTATGCAAATGCCTGCGCCGTGCGCGCGAACAGCGCGGTGTCGAAGGACACGGAATGCTGGGTGCAGATTTTGTCAGCGAAGTCGGGCAGGTCTGCCCCGTCGACCGCGGGTCGGGCTTTGTCCGTCACGGTCTTGAGTAGTTCCCGGAGGGGGCAGGTCACGGTCGGGCTGGGACCGAGGGCTGGGCAGCGCAGCACGACGCGGCCCCTTGCATCGGGTTTCTCCTTGACGTGGAGCTGGAATGCGGTGCGGCTCTTGATGCGCTCCCGGTAGGTCGCTGTATCGATGATGTTGCCCAGGAGTTCCTTCGTCGCGTTTTGGAGCGGCTCGGGGGTTCCAGGGCAGTAGGTGCCGCCTTCGATGAAGCGGGCGCCGCGGTAGCCGCCTTTGGCGCCCAAGTTGGTGATGCGGTAGTCAGTTGATGGGGTGAAGCCTTCTTTGAGCGCATCGTCATGGAGTCGTTCCGGCGTCGAGTTGGCCCAGTATTGTTTGTCAGCGTCCCCGACGCCAGCCTCCAGTCCGAGGGCTTTGGTCGCTCTCATGAGGGAGACGGCCTCTTCGGCGACGCGGACGTTGGGCAGGCTCATCGTTGCGGCGACGGCCAGTCCGGGAAACCGGTGCTGCCCGGGAGCTTCGGAGTCGACGCGGACGGCGATATTGATTTCCCAGCCCCACCTGAAGTTTGCGAATCCGGCCTTCTTGTTTGGAGTGGTGTTGTCGACTTGCCCTTTGGGCACGTCGACGCGTTCACCGGTCGTGACGTGCCAGCCGGCGAAGGCATCGACCGGACCAGGCTTGAGGGTTCTCTTGTCTTCGACCTTGGCCTCTGCCGCGACTCGGACGGCGAGATTATTTCGCGAGTATCCCTTGACGGTCGGGGTGCCGACATAGGTCTGGTCGAAGGAGATATCAATCTTCTTGGAGGCGCGGCGGATGTCGCGTGATTGCTCGTTAAAGGTCATGACGAGGAATAGCTTGGTGAATTCGTCGAGGCGGGCTTTGCGTTTGTCGGCCAACACCGCGTCGTGCGCGCGGAGGATTTCCTGAATCTGGGTATGCGTCTTTGAGTGTCGGCGTTCCTGCGGGAAAGGGTCCATCAGGTCGTTGATGCGGTGAAAGGCCCGGCTGGTGTTGGCGTACCAACGGTTCTTCTCAGCGACATGACCGACAAAAGCTGCCGACGGGGCCTCCAGCCCGAGCAGTTCTCGGGAGGCGTCGCTGAGGCGGAACATGAACAGGTCACGCACGCACGTCAGGTGCATCGCCGTGCCCTCTTTGGCCAGCAGCAGCATGCCTGTGAGAATGGCGCGTTCCGAGATGAGGGACGGGCGACCGCCGATACTGACCGCGACGGCATCTTCGTCTCTCCAGTCCTGAAGCCGCTCGAGGACACCGGTCTTCCGAACGCGGCCTTCCATGAGGGCCACGGTGGCGTCGTCGATGAGCTGGTGGATGTGGCCTCGGCCCATGACCTCCGCTTGCGTCATTCCGCCAAGGTCGGGTTCGTATCCGTTGAACGCGTAGTCGATGTCGCCGGCGCTCATCGGGCGACCTCTTCGCCGATGATGAGACCGACGTAGGCGTTCATGTTCGCTGGTTTCGCATGCACGAGGTGCTTGTTCAGGCTGTCGGCTGAGGCGAACCCTGCGATGGCCAGCAAGACGGGGAGCGGGAGCCCGTTATCGATTTGGGTGACAATCCAACTGGAGCGCAGTCTCGACACGGTGGCTCGCACCTTGGCTGGATGTTCAGTGAGAAAGGTCTGGATGACGCGCGGCCGATATTCGTCCCAGCGATAGCCGTGGAAGACATAGTCATCGGGGTTGGTGCGGCCCTGAACGCTGCGCATCAGGGTGCGGTTCCAGAGATGCATGACCGGAACCCGACGTGCGCGCTTTCCTGGGACGTTGACGAACACGCGGCCGTCGACGACTTCGATGTCACTGATTCGCGTGTCGATGATTTCGTCTGCGCGGAGGCCCGCACCTCCGGCGAGGCCGAGGAGGGCCCAGGCGTTTCGTCGTTTCAGGTCGGTCGTGAGGCTTGCGGCCCAGCTGTGCATGGTGGCGGCGTCGGAGACAGTGAAGGGGCGACGACCCGGAAGGTTAGGTGCCGGGAGACGGTTGATGTCTGTGCCCGCGAGGGTGTCGGCAACGGTGCCGATCTGCCTGACGAATCCCCAGCGGTGGGATTCAGAGTGCTTCGGTAGACACGCGTGCAGATACCGGGACACGTTGTTCTGCGTGTACACGCGCTCGACGGTGAGCTGCGTGCCAGTTGTCGTCCATACCCAGGCGGCAAACCGTGCCGACATTGACATGAGCCGACGGGTCGCGTCGAAAGTGCGCGGCTGCATCCGCACGGCGTTCTCGATGGTGAACTCCCGTACGGCCTCCCATTGCACAGGGGAGACGTACGGCCGGTACCGCACGATGATTCCCCACACGTGGTCGGGAATCTCCGGATCCAGAGCGCGAAGGTGCGCGTAGGTCGCCGAGTCGGCAATGAAAATGTCGTTGAGTTGGTCTTTTCTGTTCACGAACGTTATGTGCGTGGGGCGTACCCAAAGCTGTCGGCGACAGAGGCCCTTCCCGAACACCGCCCATCACCGCCGTTACTGAAATACCAGATCAGATCGATTTACGGCCTGTGTGCGGCGTGAAGCTGTGCCCTGTTTTGGGGGCAAATGCGGCGATCTTGTCAAGGGCTGCGAGGTTCTTCAGTCCGGAAATCCGAAGCAATTCTCGAGGAGGTGTGCCGGCTTGGAGATGTTCGAGCAGCCACGTCGTGCGCATCCGGCTGGGTCGTATATCCAGCTCGGTGCGCGATCTCAGTAGAAAGTCGGTGATCTGTCCTTGGCTAGCGCCGGTTCGACCCGGACGGAAGATCAGCGAGGCCGGGTCGAGATCTCCGAGGATTCGGCGAAGAGGCCGTTGCCAGTCGGGGCGGATCGGAACGACGCGCGGACGGCTCTCCCACACGATCACGTGCATCTGGTCATCCCGGGTATCCAGGTCCGTGACCCGAGCGCCGAGTATTTCCCGAGTGGCGAGGCCGGCGCCCAGCCCAAGGGCGAGGAGGGCAATGGCGTCACGGTGACGTCGTGGTGTGCCCTGTGCTGTTGCCCAACTGTGCAGTGCTGCGACCTCGTCGCGTGTGTAGGGCCTCGTCGGAGCCGAGCGTGGGATTGCGCGCTGTAGGCGAACCGCCTCGGAGGGGTTCAGGGCCTGCACCATGAGAGACAGAGTCGCCCGATGTGTGGCTCTACTGCCGCGGGCATAGGTCGTCATACCGAGATGGACGAACTCTTCGACAATCGCTCGGCGGAAGATGCGCGGCCGTTCCAACGGGGTGCCTCGGCTCTGCCAACACCACAGCACGAACGCCACGGTGGCCGGATACAGCGACCGCTTGTCACGACCCGAGATGCTCGCGGTGTCATCGACGGCGTCGGTGACAAATTCGCCGACCGTGTTCCAGTAGGGCAAAGCATTGATTGGCCGGTAGTCGAGCGGCGACACAACCTTCGCGGTCATGGCGTGCCCGAATCCTCAGGCACCGGTTCGATACGGACGACGGGGGTGGATTCGCGTGTTGTGAACCAGACGCCGGGAACCCACAAGTTGATCAGCAGCAGTAGGGGCTTGCCCAGACGGCACTGAATGACCTCGACAAGGTCGATGTATTCACCGTCGCGGCGGAGACCACGACGTGCCACGAGAGCCGGATTCGTCGTTCGCCGAAACAGGCGCCGGTTGAAGTCGAGGGTGTATCGGCTACCGGATTCTGTCGTCACGAGGTAGCGGCCTGTTGCCTCATCCGTCAGCGCGTCCATGCTCCATATCCCCGTTCTCGCGGCGAAGACACCCGCCTGCCGAATGACTCGGACCGCTGAAGCACAACGGTAGGCAAATGCCGGAAATCAAACCACCGACTCAGCGACAAACCCGCGTTCGGTGACCTTCTGCAGCACCGCGCATAGGTCCGGGTGAGGCCGCAACTCCTGCGACCCGGAAGGGCGCACCATGCGGCACAGAACGGATCCGGCAGACCTCCACGCGAGGGCCGTCAAGCTGTGGAGACAGACCGGAGAACCTGACGCACAGTCACCGTCCTACGCTGAGGCCGACAGACACGTGTCCTCAGGGCGAGAGCCAGAAGACGGCGGAAGCCCTAAGCGAGCAGCAAATTGGGTCGCAGCACTCCACCGCTACGAAGAATTCGCGCGAACCCGCGGCCGTAACCCTCGTGAGAACACCAGAGACCGCGCCAGCCTGCCCGGCGACGAGCGCCGCCTGGGAGAATGGGCCCGGTACCAGCGCCGCTTCCCAGAAACTCTCACCAGCTACCAGAGGATACGGCTCGACGTCTCGCCCGCCTTCGATTGGGACCCTCTCGAACGCGTGTGGCAAGCGCAACTTGCAGCATGCCTGCGGCATCTTCGAGACCACGGCCGGCTCCCATACCTGAACGGTTCAGAGCGGGCCGAGTTCACTCTCGCCCGCTGGCTCGGACGCCAACTTCGCCAACTTCAAACGGGCACCCTCCGCAAGGACCGCGCCATTCTCCTAACCCACCTACTCAACCTCGCGACCGAAATCGGTGAAACACCGAGCTTGTGACAACGACATTGATTCTCGGTGGCAGATAGAAGACGCGGCTGTAGCTTCGTTCGAATAGGGCTCGAGGAACGGCATCGCACCGTTCGTGCGCCCTACCTCGAGACAGATCTGAGAGGACGATATGGGAGCGAATCGCGAGGTGACCCGCACGCCACTCTTCCTGGATGTTGACGGCGGACTCTGCGCCACGCCCCTCAAGAACGCGGCGGTATCGTGGGACCTCGAAAGATTTCCAACGTTCGCTCCTGACCCGTACCCACAGCATGCCTGGGTCAGCACCGGCGCGGTCGCCGCCTTGAACGGATTGATCGACGAGAGACTCGTCGAGCCGATCTGGTGCTCGACATGGGATGCCGCCGCCAACTACCTCATTCCCGCGCTCGGGCTACACGGAGGCCCGTGGCGGGTCGCGCCGGTGGGCACGCGACAGGGAGACCTGATGTTTCGCGACATCTGGATCAAGACGCAAGCAGTCAGCCGTGTCGTGACGAATCAGGATTTCGTCATGGTCGACGACCTTCTCGGCGACGAGGATCGTAGACCATGGACACCGCAACGCCGGAGCATGTATCAGACCTTCGGGAGCACGGCATCACTTCTGGTCGGCACCAAGCCTGAACGGGGATTGACAGTCGCTGACGTACTTCGTGTTCGGGCGTACGTCCAACACCGGGAGGGCAGCGGCGATGCGCCCTAGCACCACGTGCGCCGAGCCCGTGGCGCATCGATCTGGACACCTCGATACCGGCCCGCGCATAGATGACCGTATGACACACCATGACCCCACAATCAATTCAATCCTCGAGGCTGATTCTGAACTTAGCGAACTGCGGGAGGCCTGGTTCGAGAGCCTCATCAACTTTTTCAGCGACTTTGAGAACGGCGGTACTCGAAGTTCGCTCAACTCCGCCACCCGAAACGTGATGAACAGAGCATCTACCTACAACATGGCGCTCGGACAGACATCGTCAATGTTGGAGCAAGCCCTGGACTTCTTTCACAACGGCCGCACCTGCGAGCGGGAGTGCTGCATGGCCGAATCCTCCGAGCTTGCCGAACTCAAAGTGTATGACCCGCTGGGCGTCATGGGAGTAGACATCTACTTCTGACGCCCTAAGTGGTCCCGGGTCGTTGAGGAAACAGGAGGGGCTGATGAGGATTGAATCGTTCTGGAATGAGATAGACACGAAGTGGGGACTACTCACTGCCGATGAGGTGTTGAAGGCCCTCAACATGCCGGAAGGCGAGATTGATTTGGTGGCCCAGCTTCGGGAAAGCGGCCAACTTCTCGCGGTCAAACGGGGAGGCGACTACGTCTTTCCTGGCTTCCAGTTCGTGTCTGGGCACGTTGAACCTGTCGTTGCTACTCTGGCTGCGCTTGCGGCCGAACTCAGTTGGGCCCAAGACGATCTGGTCGTTTGGCTGTGCTCCCCATCCGGCTACTTCGGCGGAGACCGACCCGTCGAGTACCTGCACCATCAGGACGAGCTCGTCCAGAAAGCGCGGAATCAGGCAACTGTCGAATGGTAGCTGCGTCTCGAGTATTGACCCGAGGGCGATTGCGCCGCCGACTCTCAAGCCTCAGGCCTCGAGTTGAAGAGCGCTCACTGGGCGCGATGAAGTTGTCACCCTGCGTGTACCTCTCCTTGCCAGCGCCGCCCTGTCTGCGCGACCTCTCTCCGGGGACGGGCGCCGATGTTTGTGCCCGGGGAACGATGAGAACCCCGTCCCAGGGCGGCAATCATTTAGACACTGGCTAGTCATTCAGACGCTGGATCGCGTAGCCGGCTTCTTCCAGGGTGAATTTCTTCCCGGATGCGCTGTTGGCCCGTTCCCCGACAGCCGTGTTTTCCTGGGGCTGCCACGATATCCGGCTGAACCGGCAAAAACAGATCGGCCGGGGTGGCTGCGACAGTTGGTACACAACGTTCGATATGGCTACAACGTTCGAGGAACAGTTGTTGTCGGTTGGTCGTCATATCGTTATATGGGGGCAAAGTGCGTGTTTGTTTTCAGCGCATCGCACGGAGTGGTGTCAAATGGTCTGTGCGATAAGTCCCTTCTGTCAGAATCACACCTGGGCAATATGAGGAGGCGACCGTGGTGCAAACTTCGAGCACGATGGTATCGGGCGGTGCCGCGAACGCCGTTAAGGACGTCATCGAGTTCCCGGTTCAGGACGTAGTTGTGGAAAAGATTCGTCCCGAAGAGGGGCTGGCGCGAAAGCGTGACCGCGAAGGTCATCGCGAACTGCAGCGGTCTATCGAACAGTTTGGAGTGCTAACGCCGATTACGGTGCGTATGGCCCCAGATGGGAGCGGTGATTTTCTCTTGATCAAGGGCCAAGGTCGCACTCTAGCTTGCAGGCTTCTAGGACTCATGACGGTTCCAGCGATCGTCGTGGATGATGCTTATGCTGAGAGCGAGAAGGTTCAGCAGTTCCTCGTTGAGAACGTCGCTCGCCTCAAGATGCGGCCCATCGATAGGGCGTTGCTTATCCATCGCGCGCGCGAAGCGGGCGAAGAAACATCGTCCATCGCGTCGCGTTTTGGGCTCACGCCCGCGACGGTTCGGCGACTGTTTTCACAACTCGATGGCGCCAGCCAGAGTGAAGTCGCAGCGTTGCGCGATGGCAAAGTCAACCTTTCAAGGCATGCTGCGATCGCACATCACGTTGCGCCTGCCGAGCGGCCTACAGTAGTAGCTCTCGTCGCTGGCTCCACGATTCGAACGAAGGAGTTGGAAGCACTCTTTGAGGGTTTGGGATGGAGTCGTCTGGGTGACTTAGGAGGAGAGTTCCAGAGTCAGAAGATTGCATTACTCAAGTGGGCCTGTGCGACTCTTGACCGACTGCCCAATTCCTCTTCGATTGAACGTCTCCGACAACTAGCCGCCGAGTTGCCACTCGAGCTCACCGAACAGGATGCTGACATGACGGTTGCTCTGGCATGAAACTCAAACAAGTTTCGCCTGATCTGCTTTCCTTGAGCCCGGAATTGAGTCGTTCGGGAAGCGCAAAGGCCTTTGAAGAACGACTTCGGTCTTCGATCGACGAAATCGGTCTCGCGGAGCCGATAAAAGTTGCCTCGATGCCTTCAGGTGGGTATTTGGTAATCGATGGCACTCTGAGACTTCGCGCAATTCGGGCGATTCGCAAGAAGTCTCCCGAACGGTTTCCCACAGTTCCCGCGTATGTTGTCGACTACGACCGTCGTTACGAAATTCGATTCCAGTCCGATATCTATCAAGACTTGCTACCGAGTCAGCTCGCCGCTCTTGTGGAGCATCTCCATGTAACCGAGAGCGTAATGAAGTCAGATATTGCACGCTACATCGGAGTGTCACCCGCGACGCTGCGAAATTACACTGGTTTGTGGAGGTTGCTGCAGCGCGGGGGACTATTCGCGAGCATTGTCACTTTGATGGACGTCGACGTCATTCCGGCATCAAACCCTTACGCATGGCTCCGCTTGACGCCCGCGGGCGTTGAGAAAGTGCTTAGGGAGAGCTTTGCGGAAGGTGAGGGAGCGGACGCATGGGTTCGAGATGCCATAGCATCCGCTCGCCAAGGGAACAGCATTCGTTTCCCGATCAAGTATGTCGAGGCGATGACCGACGGCCTACCGCCGGAGTACTACCGAGTCGGCCAGGAGGTTCGAGCAGTGAAACGGGACCTTGGTCTCCGCAGGGGATCGAAGAAGATCGAAAGGTCCTCGTCCACCACTCCCCAACGAACGCTCGATAATTTGAATTCCGTCCGCAATTTATCAACTAGCGTCGTGCTGCGGTCCGCCGCCGGTTCGCTCCAGGAGTACTTGCAATGACCAATTCATCCACCTGGTCCGAAGAGTCATTCTTCGAAACTCCTGAGCGGGACTCCATAGACGGTGGCACCACGTCATCCGGCGCCCTATGGCACAGCATCAGTCCGCGTTGGGGCCACTCGATGCACACCATGTGCTCGTATCAAGGCATGTTCCCTGCAAAGGTTGCGCATTACTTCATCCAGCGTTACTCGAAGCCGGGAGAGCTAGTGCTCGATCCGTTTAGTGGGCGAGGGACGACTGGATTGCAGGCAAGGGTTGAGGGACGACGGGCGGTCTCTAACGACCTCAGTCCGCTCGCATACGTGTTGTCACGCGCCAAGGTGGCGCCGCCAACTTGGCATGCTATCGGACGCTTCATCGACGACCTCGAGAAGCGCTACAGAAAATCTAGCTTCACCGACATGGATGTCACCGACGATATTCGGATGCTCTACCACGACAACACATTGCGCCAGATTTGCTTCATCCGCGAGGGTCTGTTGAGCAAAGAAATTACCACTTGGAGCCAGGACGAGTTCATGCTCGCGGGCGCCTTGGCGGGAATCATGCATGGAGCATGGCGCCGCGACGATACTTCCCAATATCTGAGCATCAGCATGCCAAATACATTCAGCATGTCGCCGACATACGTAAAGAAGTTCATCGAAGAAAACAGCTTGAAGAAGCTTGACCAGGACGTGTTTGCTTGTTTGCGCGACAAGATGGCTCGCTTGTATCTTGACGCGAACCCCGGGCCGGAAGGGGACGCGTACCATGTGGACGCGGCCTCATTCTTGGCTGGGGAGGCGCTGAAGCCGGGTTCGGTCGACTTGATCGTCACGTCACCGCCCTATCTCCAGGTTGTGAATTACGGCACTGCGAACTGGATTCGGCTCTGGCTTCTTGGGCTGGACGGCGTCGGTCGCGATCAAGGCGTTGGGCGAAAGAAGCTCGACGCCGCGCTGGACCACCGACACACGTTCGGCTCTTACCAGGAGTTCATGCTGCGCACTGTTCTAGGCGCTCAGCGCGTCCTGAAACCGGGAGGCGTTGGCGTTTTCATTATCGGCGACGTCGCGGCCCCGGGCAAAGATGCGCGTCCGTTGGCTGCCCAGCTCTGGAATGAGATCGCTGATCGGACTGATCTTCGCCTCATGGACATGGTTGAAGACGAACTGCCCGTTCAAAACAAAGTGAGTCGAATCTGGGGGGAGACCAAAGGGCAGGCGACAAATCGCGATTGCGCGTTGGTGTTAACGCACAAGAATGCGAGCGCCAGTTTCGAGAGGGCTGAGATCGATTGGGATGAACCCTATAAGGATGGCGGTCCAGACGCAGCGCATGACCGTTTGCGCCGAGTTCGCCTCACGACCTAGAACGGCGGATGCTCGAGTCCTGCCTTCGACGAGGCACGCGAGCAACCCTGCTGATAGCGGGGAGTCCTTGGAACTCGTGTCACTTGAGCAGGTCGCTTTTGTTAAGCGCGCGTCGGAGAGAAGTTCCGCTCCGAGGTGTCGAAGGACATCTCACTGACCCGGTAACCTGATCAGGGGCGGAAATGGGTTGGGGGGTGAAGTGGGATGTGCGCGCAAGAGCAAAACCTTCGCGGAGTCGAATTTCAAGAGAATTATTCGAGCAGTGGCGACTCTCTGCTGAATGACTTTTACATTCCAGCGCTCTCGAATGCTGTCTCATACGACAGAGCAACCGGCTATTTCTCTTCAGCCATTCTCGCGCTGGCGCCAATAGTATTCAGCGAGTATGTGGCCCGGGGCGGAAAGATTCGACTTCTTTGTTCCCCTCACCTGAGCGGCGCTGATGCCGAGGCAATTCGTGATCTCGCAGAAACGCATCAGCCTGCTCCGCTCAGGATCGCCGCCACGTCGCTTGCTGCATTGGCCCACGGGACCGATTTAGAGAAACGTGCCGTCTTGTGCCTTCGTGCTTTGATCGACGCCGGCTTGCTAGAGATAAAGTTTGTCACGTCAGGGAAGTCTGGTCTCTTTCATGACAAGATCGGCATTTTCGCGGACTCCAAGGACCACAAAGTCTCCTTCATTGGCAGCGCCAATGAAACGGCCGCAGCTTGGTCGGGGTTCGCGAATCACGAGCAAATTGAGGTATTCACTAATTGGTCTGGTGAAGCGAACGAACGTCGATGCGCCCGCCATGAGGATCTCTTTGACGAGACGTGGAGGGGACTGCGACGTGGCCTAATAGTCACCAAGGCCAGTGAGGCCGCGGCTGTCATTAGGTCCGTGATTCCTTCGGAGCCACTTGAGGACATCGTAGATGCGCTCAGGGCGTCTGTCGAGCGCGCAGAACTTCAGCCATATGCCATCCAGCTGCGCGACTACCAAGCCGATGTTCTTCAGTCGTGGGAGGTGAATTCGCACCACGGAGTTGTCGCCTTCGCGACAGGCGGAGGCAAGACTCGGACTGCTCTCGAAGCCATCCGTCGATGGACAACAAGCGGACGTCCCGCATTGATTCTTGTTCCATCTGAACTCCTCCATCGCCAGTGGGCAGCCGAAATACAGTCGCTGATTCCGAGCGCGGTAGTGCTTCGGGTCGGCGCTGGCCATTCTCGCGACGGCTGGAGTCGTCGACTTGCGGACTATACGAGGGATGACATAACCCTTGGGCAGCGAATCGTGCTTGCGACCTACCAGACGGCCGCGACCGATAGATTTCTCGATCTGTTGCACCACGGGGAACACCTTTTGGTGGTCGGAGACGAAGTGCACCGTGTTGGTGCGCCTGACACCAGGAGAGTGCTGCGTGAGGTGGGGGCGGGCGGTCGACTTGGCCTGAGCGCGACTCCGCAACGTTTTGGGGACCCTGCGGGGACAGAGGCAATCTTCAACTACTTCGGACAAGTCCTCACCCCAGAATTCACGCTTCGAGATGCCCTCGAGGCTCAAGTACTCGTGCCGTACGACTACGACTTCGTGACCTGTCCTCTCACCGTCGATGAGCTCGACAAGTGGGACGTTCTCAGCAAACAAGTTGCGCAAGAGATAGGGCGAAACAAAGGTGAGATGACCGAGCGCGCGTTGCACCTTCTCCGTCAGCGAGCACGGATCTCGAAGCGGGCCGTAGGGAAGGCCGCGATCGCGGCGGCAATCTTGGAAAAGAACTATCGCGACGGTGATCGGTGGCTCGTCTATTGCAACGACGTGGAGCACCTCCGCGAAGTTCGCCAGGAATTAGAAGGTCTCGGGATGGACCTACTGGAATACCATTCGCAAGATTCTGGCGATCACAAGGCAACGCTGGACTACTTCACAAATCGCGGTGGCGTCCTATTGGCCATCAAGTGTCTGGATGAGGGTATCGACATACCGCTGATCAACCGCGCTCTGATTCTGGCGTCCTCGACGAACCCGCGCGAATACGTACAGAGGCGAGGCAGGGTGCTTCGACGTTCCCCTGGCAAGTACAGCGCTCAGATATTCGACGTGCTCGTGACTGGGGCAGATGGCCTCGCCATTACCCCAAGCGAGGTCGTGAGAGCGCTGGAATTCGCCGAAGATTCTCGGAATGTAGGACCCGGGTTGTACCTCGAGCAGCTCCTGCCCACTTCAGGAACCCATCTCGCCACGAATGTCCCGGATGTTGAAGAAGACTAGCCAAGAAAGGACTCGAGATCGATGAGTCACTCCAATCAAATCTCGCCACGAAGCGAGGCAATTAACTCCATAATCGAGGTGCGCGCCAAGACTGAAGCTGCGACCATCGAGCCTCAGACCTGGGAGAAGATCGTCGGTATTGCCTGGGAACATCGCACTTGGGTTGGCGACCGCCGAGACGTCCAACGCGAACTCCGGCAAGTCCTACTCGAGTCGACCAGAGAGGTCGTTGTTTCACATGCAACTTCTTGAAATAACGCTACTGAATTGGGGCCCTTTCTTCGGGGAGCACTCCATTCAACTTGAGGTCACAGAGTCTGCCCCAGTAATTCTTTTCCGTGGCGAGAACATGCGGGGGAAGACGAGCCTGCTTCGGGCAATCGTGTGGGCCCTATACGGACAAATGCGTGAGCAAGATGGCCGCACCCCCCTCGGCGTTGAACGCATGGTGAACCTGGATGCGGTTGAGACAGGCGAGACGAAGTTCGGCGTGTCAGTGCGCTTCTCGCACAACAATGCTGAATACCTCTTGCATCGTTCCGGTACTGCTACCGCGGAGAGAGGAAAAGTTGTTATCTGGCGCCCTGCGGTCGACTTGATTCCGGCCGGCGGACTCCCGTATCCCTCCGCAAGTATTGGAGATGTTGTGGACGGGATCCTGAGCCATGACATCTCGGACTTCTTCTTCTTTGACGGTGAAATGCTCAATCGGTTCGAAGAGCGACTGCGCAACGATCGCGCGACTGCGCAAGGTTTTGTCCGCGCACAGGTTGAACGTGCGCTTGGATTGCCGTTCATGAAGGCACTCGAGTCGGACCTCGAAACGATCCAAACGTCCATTGCTTCGAGCATGAACTTGGTCCTCAAAAAGGAAAAGAAATATAACGAACTCACCGAGAAATTCAATGCAAAATCTGACGATCTGAACTCCGCCGAAAAGGACCTCGAGAAACTGCGAGAGCACGACGAAGTCTTGGAACGCGAGATCGACGAACTAGACTCCCAGCTCTCTAAGGTCGACGAAATCAAGGATCTTTACTTTGAGCGCAAGAGTCTGGAGAGTGAAGTCGCCAAAGCGGAGGACTCGATAAGAGATGTCCGCGATGGATTGGCCGATCTCACCGAAACTTCTTGGTGGCTCCCCGCGATGGAAACACTTGCGCTTGACTTTGAGACCGCTGAGGCGGAGATCGAGACTGCCGAGACCGCAGATCGCGAACAATTCAAGGTTAGGTACAAGCTTGAGCAATTGGAGAAGCAGCTAGGGACAGGAGTCTGCCCCGCGTGCGGGCAAGCGATCCTTGGGCACAACGAGGCAGAGCTCGAAGTCGAGATCTCTTCGTTGAAGCAAACACTCCTCGATGCACCGGCGAGCACCGTCGATGAAGCTCGTCGCCGCCGCGACCGACTTCGTAAGTTCAACAACGGTCGGAGCGCCCTGCAGCGAGTCTTTGACCAGGAGCAGGACCTCGGTCGTGAGCGTCTGCGCAATGACAAACGGATCCAACGAATCCGCCAGATTTCGGAACAGATCAGTGGAAACACGGTCGACATAGAGAGCCTTGAGCGGAATCTTGTCGATCGAAAGACGAGGCGCAGCCGCACGACATCAGCGATCGCGGGCTTGGAGCTGAAGCGGGGCGCCCTAAAGCAGGAAATTGGCAACTTGGGCGGCCAGATTGCAGACCAGCCTGAGGTCGACCCCACTGACCGAAAGCTTCAGCGAACCGTCCAGGAAGCGCTGGCAACCGTGAATGGTTCGTTTGATAGGTTTCGATCGTCGATGCGCGACCGTGTGGCCGCGACGACCTCAGAACTATTTCACCGGCTCACAACAGAAAAGGAATACACCGGCGTGAGCATCAGCGACGACTACTTGCTTACAGTCCTCGACCACCAGATGCGCCCGCTAAGCATGATCTCCGCGGGAGCTAATCAGATACTCACAACAGCGTTCATCGGGGCTCTTGCGGAATGCTCGGTCGATGAAGCGCCGATGGTCATGGATACGCCGTTCGGACGCCTCGACACCGGGCACCGAGGAGCGATCCTGGATTGGGTCAGTACTTTCGACACGCAAGTGATTCTTTTCGTTCAATCGGGAGAGTATGACCCCCAGCGTGACGCCCACTTGTTAGGCGGAAAGATCGGCCGCGAGTACACCATCGAGAGGCTTTCGCCGACGCGATCGGAGGTGCGCGCAGCATGACGATGAACTCTGAGTCCTCGATCGGCGACGCTGACGATGACAAGCGCACAATCGGCCCATCCGCTTCAAACAAAGACGTTCTCGAGTTACTCGTTCAACAGGGGCACTACAAGACGGCGCTGGGTGCGTTTCAGGCTGCTGCGATGCTCGCGCTCCGCAAGGGGATGGATGTCAGTACGGCTCCGCCGTCGGCCGGAACGATGTGGAACCGTGGATCTGTCAGCTCTCAAGTGTTGGAGTTCCTCACTTGGTATCTTCCGACGCGAGTACCCGCGCGCGCGCTTGAACAGCTCGGAAATCTGGGCACGGCGTACATCGCGGAGAAAGTGAAGACTGGAGGCTACAGCGTCACAGAGATCTTCGAGCTCTCCCGGATGGACTTCGACTGATCGTGACCGTTGTTGGTGGAATCGAGTTGCCCTCCGTGGTTCCCAATCATGACGGGGGAGGTGAGGACGTCGAAGACCTGGAGCGGCTCCTCCAACGCATCGACCTCATGGACCCGAGCTTCGGAGCTGAGCGGCTTGCGCTCGAGGTAGATGACCTTTTGGGACGGGCTAAACCTGGGTCCGAGCCAGCCACGCGAAAACTCCGCGAGAGGCCGACACGACGTGCCCAATCAAATTCGTTTGATTGGTATGCGCGCATGGTCGGCGCGATTCCGCTGCTCGACCCTGAGCGAACCCGCCAGGCAGCGGCTGCCGTTGAAATCGGCCTTCTTGCGGAAGAGCGGTTGGCCGGCCTAGAAATTGCAACAACTACGCGTCGTGAAGTTTCCGAACTTAACGAGCTGGTAGCGAAAGGCCGCGAGGAGTATCGCCTACTGATTGTCGCTAACCTGCGGCTCGTTTTCCATTGGTCGAAGGGAGTTGCGTCTTCGATCGATGAGGATTGGGCGCAGGATGCGTTTCAGGCCGGCTGTTTAGGGCTCATGCGAGGGCTCCAGGGTTGGGACCACGCGAAAGGATTTGCGCTCAGCACCCTCGTTTCCTGGAATATCCGCCAAGCAATCCAGCGCTGGCGCGCAAATGATGTCCTGCTGATTCGCATACCCGTGCACGTTTGGGAGGGGCTCGACTCGGTCGACGGTCTCACGCCGGAGTTGAGGGCTGCAGCGTCCCGCGCCCAGAACATCTTCTGCCTTGACGAAATTGACCCGGAGTCGGTCATTCTCGAGTCGGACGGGGGCATACAAGACCTCGGCGACCGCGTCGATCGGCGGCGTCTCGTCTTGAGCATGTTGGACGCGCTGAGCGAGAAAGAAGCCGAGGTACTTCGTCTCCGATTTGGCCTGAGTGACTTTGAATACAGTGCCGGTCAAGCCGATGACGCGCCGATGACACTTGACGCGATTGGCGAGGTGTTTGGGGTGACCCGTGAGCGAATTAGGCAGATCGAAAGAAAAGCTCTCGAAAAACTACGCTCGGGGCTTGTCGAGCTTGATCCCTGGCGGGAGCCTGCCTAGAGACAGTTGAAGGGCCGAACTGAAATCCATTCCGGCATGAGCTCGTGAAGTGTAGCGTTGCCACCGCGAGGGATGGCGCGGTTGTGCTCCGACAGCCCAAGCCTCTGTTCGTTGACTGGCGATCAAGTTCATGACCCATGCAACCTGCTCGCGTTGATGATTTCTGGCCGGTCCTGTCGGCTCTGATCCCCAAGCAAGAAGCACGTCGTCCGCATCGCCTAGGGCCTCAAGGATTGCTGGGCGGGACGCGAGCCACGGAGCTGCGCTGTTGCCAACTGTGGCTACCTCTCTTACGTCGTTTGTTGCCACGTCCAAGAGATTGCAGATTGACACTCGCGAGACACCCATCAGCTCCGAGGCCATTCGAACGCGAGCGAGGGTTCGCTCTCCCGAAGTCGTCAGCGGCGGCGTTGCAAGAATGACGGCGAGGTGTCCATCTAGCGGGTGCGGCATGGTCCTATTATTCCGCACACATCCATCACGCTCATCCTGGCAGCACAAGCTCTGACTCGTGTGCGCCACGAGGAATTACGGGACGGTGGAGCACGCTCGGGCTGTCGCGAAGGGTATGAGGCATTCGCTGGATGGGCGACGTCGACCCGTGTCGCGACGAAGTCGGTTCGCGAGTTCGCTGGGGCCACTGGGACGGTCGGTACGCTCCTTCGGCCCAGCAGGGCGGCCGTCCTGCTCCTTCCGGCAGCAAGACACCCTGACGCACGGCACGGCCCCGGGGGATCAGGGGCCTGTGGCGGGGTTTCGTCCCCGCGGACCTAACCAGTATTGACTGCTGAGATCGTGGAGCCGAGCAAACGTGACGACTCACCGTGCAACCGAGCTAATCAGTTACCGGCCGCGTGGTAGCTGTGCCGGCCCGTGAACCACAACCCCGTCTGATAGGACTTTCGATAGGTACCAAGAAAGCCCACTGGTCGGACAAAGACGTCGACTCGCCACGGAGGTTTGTTGCCTTCCGGCAGCTTCGACGCTTTCTTCGCAAGGTCGTAGTGCCAAGCGTTCATGGTGTCGGTCACGAAGACAGCACGCCGTTCAGTTCGGGAGGTCACCGTGAGCGTCGATGCTGGGTCTGGCTCCCCGCCCTCCCCGGTGTGACCGGAGAGGTGCAGTGGATCCCAGCCTCCTAGAAAATACTTCGATTCTGAGAGCTCACCCGCACGCTCAATGTCAGCTGCCCATCGAACCCAGCGGTCGGGAAGAGGTTCGCGTTCGGTAGGCCATTCGGCCCAAGGTTGAGATTCCGGGGCGAGAAAAACCGGCTGGCCTTTCAGAAGCCATGCCAGATACGCGTCGACGTGGCCGTCTGCATCCCAGACCGCCAAAATCAACGCCATCGTTGGATCCTGGGCGGGTTTCCCTTGGTCGTACCACCATCGCAAACCGCGATCGGGGCGCGCCCATCCCAGCCTGTGAAGCAGCAGGTAATGCAGTGCACCCCAATAGCCCAACCGCTGCTCATGCGGGTCGTTGGTCTCCGGTGCCGCGGGCACCATCTGACCGGTGAGCGGAGCTGCAAGGGCTTGGAATACGCCGGGAACACCCCAGAACCATTCATACTGGCCTCCGTATTGCGCTTCAAGCTCCTGAGAGTGGACGACGTCCAAGTGGGAAAGCAACGGCTGCCCACCGAACCCCTGTCGATTAACCGAGAATTGTTGTTTCACTATTCGGTACTTAGCCTCTCTGCTGCGGGCACTGTGCGTCGACGGTCTCGTGCGTTCTTGAGGATTCGCACCGTAAATTCGACGCTCATCGGTGTGTATCTCCACCGGGACGGACTCGCGTAGCTCCCGGGTAATACTCATCGATTTCCTGGTACGTGTGCTCGGAGATTACAGCGTCGCGACGATCCGCGAGCTCGTCGACCGACCAGTCCGACTTGGTCCAACCGGGGAATTTCCACTGGAAAACCTCAGGGCAACTGTCGTCGACGATTAGGGCGAAGAGACCGAGGAACAGGACTTGCGCGTCCGATGAACTCACGAAATATCGCACACCGTCAGTCGGGTCCGCGGCATCGAGATCGAACCCTTTCGGCACCACAGCAACCCAGTCGTAGGCCCGCATATCACCGGGTGTGAACCAGCAGATGTCGGCGCTGACGAGCGCAGATGTGCCATCTGCCTTCTTCGCGAAGAACCCGGTCGGCCCCTTCGGGGGGATCACCGCTTCGTAGTTCAGCGTGCCGGTCGGCGAGCAGGCAATCATGATGTGCGAAATATTCGCTCTCTGGAGTTCATTGAAACCCCAGAAATAGTAGTGAAATTCTTCTTCCCAGTAGCTCAGCCCGTGACACAGATTGAGCATCAGCGCATCCGAAGACCACTCAGCGCTCTCGACGACCTCGTAGTCGTCGGCGTCCCTGCTACGCAGTTGCCTAAGGATTCCGGCACGTTCAGCCGGTGTGAGATACATGACTACTCCAATAGGTTTTTCACCGGGTACGCCGGTTTCAACGCTCATCGTGATGGCCCTTCCTGAGCTGGTAGTTAGGTGCTGCAGCGAGAGTGTTGGAGTGCTTGGAAGCCGGCGGCGAGCGTTTGATGGTGGCCTCACCCACTTATGCGGCACGACGAATGATTGTGCAGGCTGACCTGTCGACGATGCGAAAAGGTTCGTCGGTGCATAGCTGAGTCATTGGCCCCCCCCCGGATCACATCGCTCCCTGTGCCGGGAGGTTGTGATCATCTTGTCAGTAACAACTGACACACCATCTCGTGCGTAGCTGGCGCACCCTGTTCGGTTCTGACGACGAGCGGAAGAGTGTATGAGCAGTTCCGCGCACATCGTGCTTGAGAAAGTGGGTGTAGGACGCAATCGGCGAGCGGCACCGTGCGCAGCGGTGGGAGCGATCGCACGGTTCGGCGGTGTCTCGCGGGCACGGCGCGTAGTCCCGCTCGCGGCTTACGACAGGCCAGCCGCCGCCGAGGCAACCTGGCGGCAACGTACTCGCAGATCGTCGAGTTCGGTCAGAGCCAACGGGTTGCCGTCCAGGTTGAGCAACGGCGTGTGCTCAAGGATCAGTGCAGTCTCGGTGGTCGGCACGTCGCTCATCGGCAGCGTCCGCCAGCTCACCTCGAGGTTGGCGTTGATCCACTGCGCGATGGTGTCTCGGTCGGGCTTCTCGAAGCTGAAGTTGTACTTGTTTACCTTGTTCGAGAGTGAACCGGCCCTCGGGCGGAACTCCAGAACGGCTCCGATGCTGCGGAAGAACGTGCCGTGCCCACGACCGCGGAGCTCGTTTCTGAGCATCCGGCTTTCGAGTGACGTTGCCTTCCCAATGTAAATCAGGCGCGATAAGCGCTCGCCGAGTAGCGATTCGAACGGCTCTGGCAACGTCGACCCGATGCGGAGACGGATGGCGTAGATGCCGGGGGAGGATGGCACGTCGGCATCGATGGACTCGGCGGGACGGAATGAGGCGTCGTTGACGAGGTCTGCAGCAATGGTCACGACCCCGAGCCTAGGCCTAGGGTCGGACGTCGAGGTGGATAGCGCTTAGCCATGACCCAGGGAATGAGTGACCATGCTTTCGTCGCGGAGCATGAGCGCGAGCCTCTTCTCTGCGGGGCGCTGGTCACGCGGCGCCTTTCTGCTCGAGCAGCCTTCTGTTCTTCGGTGAGTGACAACGCCGTATTCGATGGCCTGAGCGTTGCTCCGGTTGTTGGCGGTGTCGAAAGCGCGATCAGCGCCATGGCCCCGCCGGCCACGCACATCCGATGGAATGGATGCTTTTCAGGAGGCATGCGGCTTCGGGCGGAAGCCGGGGTCTATTTCCGGCCGACGTCGACAGCAAAGTTGGACCTGCCGACTTCGTCGCTGGCAGTGAAGTTGCCCAGGTTGCAGACTTCATACAATCGCCAGAGGAGTTCACGGGTTCTGCCCGACCTAGCCGCTCGGCGTGGCCACCGCCACCCATTCGCATTGCTAGCCTGCAGATATGCAGCATTGCGTCGTTGGTTTTGAATTCACGGGTGACCCTTTACTCGAAGGCGCGTTCCTTCCGTTTTGCGAGGGTCTGACTGTCCTGTACGGCCTAAACGGAGCCGGGAAGACTCGCCTAGCCGAAGGCATGCGTGCCGCCCTCACTGGAGTGAAGTCGCACATTGACGTCAGCATGATCGTGCGATTGCAGGTGCCCACTGAACTGGATCTGAAACACGATAGGTCCCAGGACGAGCAACCAACTCCCGGCGCAGGGCTGCTGGTGGCCATTGCCGAAAGATTCGCAGTGCCTGCTGACTTCGAGTTTTCAATGGAGAATCGCCAATTCATTACCGTCAGCACAGCAAATGAAATCGTTGACCGGTTTATTCGGGCGCAGTTTGACGCGCGCTCCGACCGAGCAGAGCTCCGTGACGAGGTCGCCGCAGACCGCCTGTTCCTGATGCATCCCGCCGGCACCTCGGCCGATCCCAGTTGGGACGTCTGGCCCGTGGCGGACCCAACCGGCCCAGAGGTCCGTATATCTTCAGAACGGCTGAACCGCGCAGGCGACGAAATCGAAGCGCTGGAATACTCCGATGAAGGCATGGAAGTATTTCACGAAGCAGTCTGGAGTACACCGCTCCGAGGGAATAAGGCGAACCACTTGCTCACCAGAGCGCGCCGCCGATTCTATACACCGACGTTCATTCCTTACTCAGGGGAAGCATCACCCTTCGAGCCCCTCCATGCTTTCACGGTCCAAGGAGCGATCGACCTCGGCATCGATGTTCTCCCGGTGACTGATGATCCGAACGCGGACACGATCGACTATCTCGGTGAGATCGTGATCCGTGCTGCCTCTATTGCAAGGACTTGGGAGGACACCGACACGTCGGCCAGGGGAGACAGCATTCGCGATGCTCTTTCGAGCGGATGGGGTTTAGAGACCGCACGCAGTCACATCGAACACAAGTCGCGCTCGCGTTCCGGGGGCGAAGACAGTTCAGAGGACTTCGACGAGATTGCAGTGCTGACGGGGCTCGTCGATCGGTTGGCAGGGGAGGTGTCGCTTGAACTGGAAGTCTGGGCGACAGCAGCGATCGAGCAGATGATGATCGACGCACCGACGCCCGTGCTTCAGCTGACTCCCGCTGTTACGCGTTTTTCCAATCCAGCGGCGCAATGGCTATTTAGGCGCGGGGGAGGCGGCCGGCTGGTCAGCTTCGAGAATCTTTCTCGGGCCGAACGAATCTGGGCCGGTGCAGCCGTTGACGACGCGCTCTACTGGCATCGACGGGAGCACACCTCACGGCCCGGCGACGAACTTCGACCCGTCGTCATGATCTTGGATGAACCGGAATCCGCGCTCCACCGCTCCGCGGAGGCGCACACCGCTCGCGCCCTGGTCGACCGAGCACGGGATCCACGCAGAATTATTGTTGCCGCCACTCACTCCCCGGAATTGCTCGATGCGCGGGAGGCACGCATCATCGAAGTCAAACGAGGTGGTGGAACGAATGGTGCCTCCGTGGTCCGCGAGCTCAACCTGGCCGACAAGGCAGCACTCGGTGAGCTCGGGTTGACGCCGAGTGACCTCTTACGATGGCCGCGAATCTTCCTGCTCGTGGAAGGTGCACACGATGAAGCGCTGCTCGACGCCTTCTTCGGAGATCGACTGCGCGCGGCCCGGGTTCTAATACTGCCGCTGCGCGGGGCCACGAAGCTCCCGGGGACGATCGACAGCAGGGTGCTGTTCGACTTCACCGGCGCGCACCTCGTTGCCCTAGTCGACAATCAGGACCCCCAACAACTTAGTGTGGCCTGGGCGCAGGCGCTCGAAAATCGAGCATCCGGCACCCTAGAAACGGCGACCGCCGGTCTGGCCGACGCCGTACTCGGTGACGCGGACGAAGCTCGATTCCTCCGCGAATGGCTCACCTCAGCGCTTCGGACCGGGGTCGAGAATCGCGTCACACCGTACAGCCTGAAGGCCAAGGACGTCATCGAGTACGTGCCGGTCGGCTCCCTCCTGGACACGCACGCGTCCTGGGACGTCCTGCGGGCGGAGCATGCGGCCGCTCTCGCAGCCCGAAAAGGGGCGCCGAAAGACTTCAAGAAGTGGCTCGAAGTGACCTACAAGGTCGCCATCACCCCGGACCTGCTGCGGGAGGCGGCCCGGTGCGTGGACCGCGTGCCGCACGAACTCGAGCGGCTGATGAAGACTCTGGAGGCGATCGCGCACCAGTGATAGCGAGGCCAGTAGGACGAGGGGAGGGCTCCAAATACATGGCGACCGCATAGTTCCGAAGTTACATGGTCGCCGCCGGGCGGTAGCCAATGCCTGGGCACCGTCGCCGATGATGGCGCGTTTCGGTCCCGCGGACATATGAAGTGTTAGCGGCGGGGCGCCTGCGCCGCAGCGCAATTGCCAAACACCACAGCCGCCGTTGAGAGTAGTAGCAAGCTATCCGACGATAGATTGATCTCGGCGACAGCTAAGCGCCAGGAATCGCCAGGAATACGGCGCACACGCCGAGATCGTTGTATGAAAGAGGAGTGCGTGGACGAACTGGGGATCGATGTCGCACAGAGTAAGGCGTGGTTTCCAACGATCGAGAAGACGGGCTACACGTTCGTGGAAGTAACCGACGAGCAGGCCCGACTGTGGTCCGACACCCTCGGCCTGCCAATTCGCCGATGCTACATTTCAGACGCAGTCCTCGCTCAGCGCGGCGCCATACACGGGTCGTCTCGGACCGATGTTCTCAATGCGAAAACGCCGCCAAGAGGCTCGACTATGGCTGGCGACTTCGGTGAGATTATTGTTGCTCTGTTTCAAGCCGCAGAGTTCAGCCCCGGTTCGCTCCTGGAACCCAAAAAATGGCGACTAAAACACGACCGCACAAAGCCTGCGTCTCATTCGGACATTGTGCAATTCGTCGTACCGACTTGGCCCGTGGCCTCGGACGAAGACTGGATTCTTTGCGCCGAGGTGAAGACTAAATCGACGGCCGGCCAGACCGAGCCCATCGTCGCGGCCATAGAAGACAGCACTAAAGACCGACTGAGCCGACTCTCCAAAACGCTCCCGTGGTTGCGAGAACGTGCGCTCGTGGAGGATCTGGGCACAGTAACAGTGGCGCACCTCGACCGCTTCATCAATCTCACCGAGCATCCCCCCGCCGGACGTCGATTCCGGGCCGTTGCCGTGATTAGCGAGGAGATGGTCCAGACCGAGCTCATAACGCTTCCATCAGACATTCCGGTCGAGTGCGGAGTGGTCGTCATATCCGTTCCGCGTTTGAAGGAAGTCTACGAATCCGTTTTCGAGTCAGTCGAACGCGCCGCGGACACTGCACCATGAGGGACTCGCTGTCTATATGGGCCGACGGTGCGAATGTGGTGCACCAATTACAACGATTCGCTCTACCGACGCTGCCGCTGGACTTTTCGTATTTATTCGACAGAGCCGAGGACTATTACATCTCGCTGGTCGGTCAACTATTCGATCTCCTTCGCGAGCCAACTCAGGCTTCGCAAAATGCGGACGGTCTCGAGTACGGGAGCTGGGCCAAGCTGGCGAACTCGATTGCCCAAGTATCCGCCGTTCTGAACTCGGACGATCAAAAGAGTGAAATGGGTGCAGTGTCTCGTGACTCGGCGCTCATGGCTGCGGTTGCCTTCTACGTTGGCGGATACACTGCCTCCGCGTACGTGACATTGCGTGGTCTTGACCGTGCCGCACTGAGCGACGTTGAGCGTGCTTGCGTGGAGCTCATCACCAAACCCGACAGCCCCGAGTCCTCTTGGATATCTACCGTCAAGAATGCGCTGCGGAGCGGCGACGGTGCCTCGATCAAGAAGGTGATTTTGGACGCTCGCCGGGACGAAACCGAAGCGCTCGACGTCGGCCCGAACGAATGGGTTGCCAGCCATTTCCTCCGCCGGCTTCTGGAGTCATTTGGAAAGAAGAACGTTCGCGCTGTCCTCCCGGGCAACGATCCATCGTTCTGGGATGCTCTCGTCAATTCGTTCCTGGATCGCAAGCCGGCCGTTTGGGACTTCTTCCCTTCTCAAGTCGACGCAATCGAGGCCGGACTTCTGGATAGCGAGCAGACCTACTCACTCCAGATGCCTACAGGTGCCGGCAAGACTGCCCTGATCGAGACAATCTTGTTCCAGCATCTGTCTCAGAGCAGCGAACGCGTAGCGGTCGTTCTTGTGCCCTACCGCTCGTTGGCCGCAGAACTCAAACACAGCGTTGCGAGTCGTCTGAACCGCATGTCGATCAATACGCGATGTGTTTACGGAGGCAGCGTTCCATCCAAGGACGAGCTGGACGGACTTGAAACGGCACGCGCCGTCATCGCGACGCCGGAGGCGCTTCTGGGGTTGTTGGCGGCTGACCCTTCGTTCGCTGAAAAGATTTCGCTGGTCATCTGCGACGAAGGGCATCTGCTCGATGGAGGGGCAAGGGGAATCGGGCTGGAGCTCCTACTCGCTCGATTCCTCGATCAGCGCCAACTGACTCGCCGCTTCATTTTCATCTCGGCGATCGTCCCGAATATCGAAGAAATCAACTCGTGGCTGGGCGGTGCGCATGAGACTGTAGTCCGAAGCGAATACAAACCGACACTGGCTGAATTCGCAATGCTGAAAACAACCGGAAACGGCGCCTCCGCGCAAGTGCAGCTCGAACTACATCCTCACGAATCCGTCGACAGAAGCTACACGGAGAAGGGGTTCCTAAGCAGGCAGAACTTCACCTATCAAAACCCGGTCACGCGCAGGGCGAACCTTTACAACTTCGACAGCATTAAGACTCAGACCATCGCCGCCGCCCGACGTGCTCTAGCCATGGGACCGGTTGCAGTCTTCGCCGCGAACAAGAGCGGGACCCAAGGCGCCGTCGGCTTGGCAGAAGAGCTCATCAAACAGCTCGCATATCCGCTCGATTTGCCCGTTCCGGTCACCCGGATGTCAGGAAAAACGGATCTCGAAGATGCACTCGTTTTCATGGCAACGGAATTCGGAGACGACTGGGTGGGAACCCGCGCGCTCGCGTTCGGCGCGATACTGCATCACGGTGATGTTCCGCAAGAAACGCGGGAAGTGCTCGAAGACCTTCTCCGTCGACAAGTGGTGACCCTCGCAATCTGCACAAACACACTCGCGGAAGGCGTCAACCTGCCTATTCGAACGCTCGTGCTCTATTCGGTTACCCGTCGGACGGCGGAGGGCGCTGCCGTGAATTTGCTCTCTCGGGACATCAAGAATCTCGTGGGCAGGGCGGGCCGTGCGGGATCCACGACTAAGGGTCTAGTGATTTGTGCAAACCCGAAACAATGGGAGCTCGTCAAACCGGTGGCGAACCAAGAAGCTGGCGAACGCGTTGACGGCTCGCTGCTGTCGCTGATCAGGAAGCTCCAGATTTATCTAATCCGGGAGAATCTGGCGCTGTCTAACGAACTACTCGAAGAGTCGCCCGACCTGCACGCATTGATTGATGGTGTGGATGCGACTCTGATCGAGCTGGCAGCTGAGGAGATCGGCGATGATGAACTTCTCACGCTCGCTAGGAATGTTGCGTCTCGCACGTTCACGACCCACCTCGGCACGGCAGAGACCGCCGTGCTCATCGGTGACGTATTTGAACTCAGGTCAAGACGTGTCGCCCAGATCAAAGCAGAAGGACGCCTCAGTCTGATCCGCGACTCAGGTGCACGACTCCGCCTACTCGACTCCGCCGAGCGCTCACTATTCGCCCTAAGAGAAGACTGGACGGACGAGACCGCGACTATTGGCGAGCTACAAGAAAGTCTCTTGACATGGGCATGGGCGCTCCCAGACGTACAGGCTGGGGTCGCCGAAGCGTTTAAGAACGCTCCCGTCGAGATGACGACGGTAAGCACGCTTGTGACCAACTGGATCGCGGGCGAAACTTTCTTTGCGGCTGCGCAAGCTGCCGACCTTGAAATGAACACAGTGCTAGCGGCACATGCAAAGCTGGTCAGCTACGCGCTTCTGGTCAATATCGAACAAGGTATTGCCCTATTGCAGGAGCTGGTCGCCGAAACGGGGGGCCAACTTGCACCTGCTGTACTGGCGTTTCCGGATTCGCTCCGACGGGGCGCAACTGGCGCCAGTGCAAAGCTGCTGATGGCTCTAGGTTTACGTCATCGACGAATTGCAGTTGCTCTCGGCGAGCAGTTGGGGCCAACCATGGAGTTGTTCGAACGGTCCGAAGTGGTGATACATGCCCGGCAACTGCTCGAAAACGATCAAGACGGGTGGATCGAACGGTTCGGTCGGCTCGTGGTCCGCAATACTCTCAGCGACTTGCAGAAAGCTGAATAGTCTGGACTGAAACCAACTTGCTTCGCAGTGAGCCCGTCGAAGCCCACAGAACGTTGGCCCATCAGTGCTGCAGCCATCGCAACCAACCCGAATGTCGTAATCCGATTCCGGTAAAGACGACCGACGATCAAGGGACTTGCCGACGACCTGGACGGGACCAGGACGCGGCCGGCATGTATGGTGCTGGAGACGCGCGACGGAGACTGGCGGGTTTCGGACCTGCTGACATAACCGCTCTTATCGGGCCGGATGGATCGGCGGCATCCGTTATCGCGTCCAGCACAGTGTCTGCGTCAAGGCTCAGACGCCGGCGATTTCTCCGACGAAATTTAGGTCATCCACCTCGCTTCGCGCGGCTACCCGAGGTCGGTGAGACAACATCGCAGCCGCGGCTGATCGCGACCGATGCCGCTGACAGGGCAATCGTCGACCTGGCCGCGGCGGCGTCTCATCCCTAAGGTCATCTACCCCGCGAACGAAAAGTCGATGGTTAGCTCGGGATCGACCCCGGCGATGATTCCGGAGTAGAACGCTTGGGCCTGCTCCTTGAGCGCTGCTTCGTTTTGGGCGATGTACTTCTGCTTGTTCTTGTCACTGAGAATGTTGTTGACCATCCGAGTTTGAACGGCTGGCGGCGTCAGCCAGCTCAGCGTGTTGTTGCTCTCGAGGGCGTCTTCGAAGTCGGGCTTGTCGAAACCGATGCCGATGAATTCAGGGATAGTCACCCGAAACGACTCAGGGCCGGTGGGTTCGATCTTCACCTGTGACCCATCGATGCCTAATTTTGCGTCGAACTTGTACTGGAGCAGCGTCGTTTTCTCGCTCGCGGGTACGGCCACGCCGAGAATCTCTCCATTGCTTTTGTCCCTCGCGACACCCTCGATGTGAAGGCTGAGCAAGGCGACCTCTTTCACACGCGTGACGGACTGAACCACCTGTGAATCGCGTTCGGTCGAGCTGCTGGTGAACAGCGAACTGAGAGCGAGAGCGTTGAGTCCACCGGATGCGAAGGCTGCGCCCGTTGCCGCGACCACCAGCGCGGTCACTAGAAGGAGAGGCCAGAGTAGAATCCTCGCTTTGAAAAAGGTCATGACGATTCAGTCTCCAGTTTTGTTCGACGTCGAGACGCGTAGGAACTCCGCGGTTTGGAATGGCTGCAGTAGATTGCAGCGTCAAGTCCCCTCGAACCATATACGCACGCAGGAACCAACCGAGTCTGGCGCGCCAGGCCGACAGCGAGAAGGCTCGGAGCCTACGGACACCGAATCACAGAGAGGGTGATGCCCGCCCTGACGCCTGAGCGTTGTCTACCAGCAAGCCGACATCGGCGTGGAGCATGGAATGCCGAGCCGCGCCAGCCCTCCATGGCGCCCATGCGCACCGATCGGCGGGGAGCTGAGGTGCCCCGGCCCCGATCGATGATCGGCACCCCAAGTGCAGGCCACCGGCGACCTCGCCAAGGCCGCGGGCGCTGACGGGCCGACTCGCCAAACGGTTCCTGCTGCAGCCCGCCTATGCGCCCTGACACCCGCCAGCCTGTCCCTCATCTGAGCTCGCGGCCCGCGCCGGGAATGTACTCTATCGACTCTGCGTCTGTCGTCGGCGATCAACTGTGGGACGAACATTGGCGCGAACCTCGGGCATAGTGTGACCCACACCCTTATTCCGTTGATATCGCTGCGCGAATTTTGTGCCCCCGGGCAAGTGCGGACAGGCGTTTCCTTAACGAGGAGTTGATCGAGGCTTGCGGTCAGGGCGACGTCGGCGGCCAGATCACGTCGACCACGCCGAGCGCCATCGCGTAGATTGCTCATATGGCGAAGACCAGGAAAAAAGAACAGCACATCGCGGTGTTTGGTGAGAGCGGCAGCGGCAAGACCGTTCTCGTTTCTTCTTTCTACGGAGCGGCTCGGGAGCAACAGTACGGCATAGAGAGCTTGTTTAGCGTCGTCGCAGATAAGACTTCTCAAGGTCGATTCTTGCACCAGAACTACCTCGGTATGAGAGGCTCCGCGCAGCTTCCACTTGCCACTCGCTTCGCTTCGGAGTCTTACTCGTTCTCGATCAATATGAAAGATGCAGCACACCAAAAGAGCGAGAAAGATCGACCTTTCGATGCCCTTCGGCTCGTGTGGCACGACTACCCGGGGGAGTGGTTCGAGCAGGATGCGAGCGGGACCGAAGCAGAAAGGCGTGTCCAGACCTTTCGGAGTCTGTTGAAATCCGACGTTGCTTTCATACTCGTCGACGGCCAGAGACTGATCGACAACGCAGGGGAGGAGGAACGCTATCTGAAGGCGCTACTCACGAACTTCGCTAACGGGCTTCTTCTCATAAAGGATGATCTGCTCGAAGACGATAAGCCATTCGTTCAATTTCCGCGTATCTGGATATTCGCACTCTCGAAATCTGATCTGTTGCCCGACATGAACGTCATCGCATTCAGAGACCTTCTTGTAGAGAAGGCCAGCAGCGAAATTGATCAGCTCGAGGAAGTTCTCGCCGGGTTCGTGCAGGCGCCTGAGGCACTCTCCGTAGGTGAGGACTTCGTGCTCCTTTCATCGGCAAAATTTGCATCAGGCAAGATCGAGGTGACTCAGCGCGTAGGTGTGGACCTGATTCTGCCGATAGCCGCAATGCTCCCCTTCGAGCGACACGTTCGTTGGGCGAAGGCAATGAACGGCGGAGGCAAGGTCTACAAGCACTTGATTGATGGCGCTGGAGCCATGGCCGGCGCATTGGGCGGCATCGGCGCTCTTGCTGCCAAGTTCAGTAAAGGAAACAATATGGTGATCAAGTCTTTGGGTCTTGTTCTCACTCACTTTGGTGGGGCCATCGAGGAAGCAGCGAAACTCGTCGGAGACAATCTGATGGACGCGAATAGTGACGCTGTAGCTAAAGAAGAAAACCTCCGGGCAACACTGACCGGGTTTCGAATGGACCTGGCCAGCGGCGAAGAAAATGAAATTTTCATCCGGAGCGACAGGTGACATTCATCTGGTCTACACGTGGTCGAACGTGGGGTTTTCGATTTCTCCGAAGCGGCGGGAGTCCCGACCCTTTTGCGGAATATGCGAAGGCGTTCTCGGGTATCGAGCAGGAGCGCGAAGTCTGGCGCCGGACTCAGGAGGTCGTAGCACTGCGCTTTGCCACCCCAGGAAAACTGCAAGACTCAGCGGGCCGGGATATCCCGCAGGAGTTTGTTCTTTTCGGAGCCTTGGCTTCACAAATCAACTCCGTTCAGGAAGGAATAGACAAAATCTGGCCGACTGTTGCCGAGGAATTCAAGCAGATCTGGGATCGAGCGGAAGCGCCGCCGGCTGCTGAGTGAATCAACGGCTTACACATGGCCGATGGTGCGACAACGAACCCTGTGCCGTAGAGAACGAATACGGCCTGACACGGGTTGAGAGGGTCGAGTGGACAGGAGTACTTTCCCGAGTTACTGCGTCTCTCTGCTGACGATCATGCAATCAGTGAAATCTGGACGCCGCATCCGCTGTATCGACGTTCATTCGTCCCGCCGAACGCTGCGGGGAAGAATCTAGGTCATGTCTTCGAGATTGTTTCGCCGCGCTCTTCTGCCTCGCGCCAGGCCTCTGAGACGATCACATGAAACTCATCGATGTAGTCGAGCTGCGACTGCGGGATTTCATCCAAGCGAATCACTGCCGCCAAGACAGACTCCGCTGCGCCGCTGAGTTTAAACTGTGTAGCTCGCGCGTCGGATGCTGACTTCGATCCTCGAACCAAGCGATTGCCATATCCCACTTCGAACAAGCTGCACTGGACGTCGACGCCGCTGAGCGGCGAATAGATTCGCGCCTCGCGCTGGGTCCGATCCGAGACAGTGGTCAGGCGCTGGCCTTCCTGGAGGAAAACAATGAGGGCTGTGGAGGAAATGGAGCTCCACCTTCACCGACGATCCTCTCCCTGCTGGCTTTCGCTAACGGCCCACCAAATGTCCCGGAAACTCAAGGGTTTCCGGGACTTTTTTGGTTAAAGATTTGACTACCCCAACACAAACCCATCTTTTACTCCTCTTCGGAGCCGCTGAGACGGCCTTCCTATCCGGGGCGCCGACGTCGTTCTCGGTCCAGCCCGGTCGTGCGGGATCGCCGTGCGCACCTTCTGGGTATGAGCATCTACGACGAATACCCAACCTCCTCCTCTACCGCCTCCACCGACGCGTGGGGCCTGGAACCTCTGATGGACATCTACGAGTTGGCGTCCTACCTGGGCATACCGATCTCCACGGTCTACGACTGGCGTGTACGCGGCAAAGGCCCCACGGCGTACCGGTTCGGCAAACACCTGAAGTTTGCCATCTCCGACGTGCGGGCCTGGATTGCCGAGCAGCGCGAACCCTCCAGCCCACCCCGGCGCACCGATCGGCGGTGAGCTGAGATGTCGCGGCCACGGTTGACGATCAGCACCTTCGGCGACATCACCATCCGGGTGGCGCCGTCCGGCCGGTTCGAGGCTCGGACCCGCTACCGGGACTGGGACGGACAGACGCGCCAGGTTCAGGCCACCGGAGACACCGCCCGGGCTGCTGAGCGAGCGCTTAAGAGCAAGCTCACGACGAGATACCTGCAGCAGCCGACGAACACGTCGCTGACGCCGGACAGCTCGTTCGGAGACTTGGCGACGTACTGGCTCGAGGACATCGACATGGAGAATCGAATCTCGAGAACGACCCGGAACCTGTACGAGCGCAACATGCGCACGCTCGTGCTCCCGGTGTTCCGCAGTCTCACGCTGCGAGAGATTGGTGTTGCTCGCTGCGATCACTTCATCAAGCAGTTGGCGAGGCTCTCCCACAGCCGGGCCAAGCAAGGTCGTGTCGTTCTGCGGCTGGCGCTTGAGTTGGCGGTGCGGCATGAGATTCTCCCCAGCAACCCGATGGATCACGTGTCTCGCTTGTACCGTGAGCCGCATCTCCCTGATGCGCTCACGGCCCCGGAGGTGAACGTGATCCGCGCGGCGATCGCCCGGTGGGAAAGCGCCGCCGACCACATCTCCGGGCCCAAGCCCGACGGCCAGCTCAGTGCGATCATCGAGGTGATGCTCGGCACCTCAGCTCGGATCGGTGAGGTCCTGGCCATTCGCCGCCGGGACGTCGACATCATCAGCGCCATACCGTCCATCCGCCTGGCCGGCACCATTGTCAGCCGCAACGGCGAGCAGACCTTCCGGCAGGACCACCCCAAAACCGCCAAATCGCGTCGCGTTGTGGCACTGCCCACGTTCACCGCCGACGCGGTTCGCCGGCGTCTCGCCAATGCCGGGAGCATGGACCTGGATGATCTGCTGTTCCAATCCCGGGACGGCACACCGCTGACCACCGCGAACGTGCGTCGTCAGTTGCGTCACGTGCTCGGGGGAGCGGGAATCGAGGGTGTGACCCCGCACATGTTCCGTCGCACGGTTGCGACTGCGGTCAACGCTAACGCCAACATCGAACTCGCTGCGGAGCTGCTCGGCCACACGGACACGAAGATCACGGTGCAGCACTACATCCAACGAAGCGAGCTGGTGAACCCGGCGACCGCAGCTCTCCTCGACCGGGCATTCGCAAGAGACGAGGAATAGAGTGCCATCGCGCCCGCCGAACCCCTCTTTTTTTTCCCCGATGAGGAGCGGCCACGGCAGAATTTGTTTCCTTGTCGTGGAGTCCCTGTAGAGTTTGGCTTCAGCGAGTCTCTGGGGGAGAGATGTCATCGAACGACAAATTTGCAGTGCTCCGATCTAACGTCCTTGCATCCGTCGAGAGGCACGATCGCTTACGCTTCTTGGCCGAGCGCGGGGCAGACCTGGCTGAACTTCGAGCCTTGGGGCCCGAGTTCTCTGTCGAGGATCGGGGCGCGATCTTTTTCAATGCGATGCTTAACGAGTTCTTTACTGTAGCGAGCGACCACCATGACTACGTGGAGGTGCTTTCGAAGGTCAATCGATTCGTCGACGTGGACCGAGCCACCGGTAGTAGGGCGTGGTCCTTGGTGCGCGAACATATGCTGCAGATTGGGCGTCAGCGAGGCTGGAGTACGGTGGACACGATTTGGGAAGACTGGACACCCAAGCAACAGCGTGAGTTCACGACCATGATCGATAAGGATCTCAAAGAGAAGCGGTCCGGCTGCTATGTCGCCACGGCGGTTTACGGGACATACGACTGCCGTGAGCTCTGGGTTCTTCGCCGCTTCCGCGACGAGACGCTCTCGACCTCGCGTCTTGGACGGGCGTTCACCGCTGTCTACTATGCGGTTAGCCCTATAGCGGTTCGCCACGGCGGCCGACCACTTCGGGCGGTCCTCCGGCGCCCTCTTGACGTCATCGTTCGGTTCCTGCTCGCCAGCGGCGTGTCCGACGCGCCGTATAGAGAGTCCTAGGCCTTTCGCCTCTCCGGCCGGTTCCACCCACCCGTGCTGGACCGTTGGACCGACAGCTGGCATGATCGTGTTCGCCGTGACGACCCTCGGTCCGTTTCTCGTGGCGCTCAGCTGGCGCGACGGGGTGATCGGCGTAACACCAGAAAGCATCGTCACTGGGGCAATCACCCTTTTCTAAGGCTCAAGCCTCACCTACGATCGGTCCGGCCCCGGTCTTGGGTCCTCGCTTAACTTCGGCTGAACACCTGCTGGTTATCGGCGTTAACGCCCTTGTGCTCGCGGCGCAGCCCTCGCAAATCCTCCGTCGCCCCTTCGTTTCGCTTGCCCAGTAGGGAGACGGCCATGGGCAGGCCCCACCGCCCTGGGGAACAGAGTGCGTTCCACATGAAGGGTGGGGCCTGCCCGGGATACCCGCCCACGAAGAGAACGGTTAACGTAGGCTAGCCAGGTCACTTCACACGAGTGATCCGGAGGCTCCTTGGCGATCTCAAAGGAGTCCTCGAATCAAGGAGATTCGGCGCGCGCATAGAAAGCCGCCTCGGCCGCGCGCCGCCTGGCGACGTCATCCACGACGAACTGCACGAAGTCTGCGTCGCGATCGCTGATCACGATGTCATCGACAGCGTCCGCCGGCGGCTCTCCTGGCCACGAAGTTTGGCGCGTCGGACGGTCGCGATCGAGGCGCGTCCCCGATGTCGCGACCCAGTCGTGGAGGCGCTGGCGGGCATCGGCAAAGTCGCGGTGCCATCCGAAGGGGGCCGAGCCGTGCTGGTCGGGATCATAAGCGCAGAGCCAGTGCAGATGCAGGGCGGAGAGTTCCCAGACGAGTTCGGAGTGGCGGTGCCAGAGGGGTNCAGAGGGGTGGCACGACGGATGCCGGGAGCCCGTAGGTCCGTCGTAGCCAGTTCACCCACCGGTTGAGTTCGATCCACTCTGTTTCGGCGTCGTCTGCGCTGAGGAGATTCCAGTTGATGGGATGCGGAGGCTCTGTTGAGAGTGGCCCGTCGAGTTCGTCTTCGCCGAATGAGGGACCCTGGTCGCCGGATGCCCAGTCGACCAGGGACGCTGCCATCGTTGTCCTCACATTCCGAGCACGGCTGAGCCAGCGCGAGCGTGCTCCGCCTCGAGCGGAACTGCCGTCTGGGCGGCTAGAGCATCCCGTTCGGTGCCTGCAGCCGAGCGGCGGGTTCGGTCGACGTCGTAGTTGGTGCGTGCGAGGTCGTGGCCGATCTTCTTTGCGACGGACTCTTCGCGATTGACGACCTCGCCGTCGCGCTCAAACTGAAAGTTGCGCACGTAGCCCTCGGCGACGAAGCTGTCACCTTTGGCAAACCGTGTCAGTGCCCGGTCGGCGGTGGCGCGGTAGGCGACGAGGTCGTGGAAACTTGGCTCGAGAACGGTGAAGCTGCCGCTGTCTTCGCGACGGAAGTGCGGTTGGCCGACGCGCACGTAGAAGCGGGTTTCACCGTTCTCGGTCACCGATTGCTGCGGATCCGACGCAATGAAGCCGGACAGGGATTGCTGGGTGTGAAGTGTCATGGGACTCATACCTCCTGTGATCTGGGCGGACCGTCGTGATCCGCGTTCACTAGGAGGTGCGCCGCGCACCCCATGCGCCCGCGACAGTGTGGGACCCAGGCCTCATTCCGTGGAGCTGACCGGGTGCTCCTCAGGCTTGGCATGCGTCGGTGCGCGCATCAACGCTTCGATGTCCGCCCGGTCTTCCCGCAGCGTCTTGGCGTCGGGGCGTGCAGTCCACATACGCAGACTCGCGACGACGGGCGGTGCAGCGCGGAGCATGATCAGGCCCGTGCCAAAGGGCAGGGTGCGGATCGTGTCGGGAGGCATGATTGCGACGCGGCGGATCGAGCGCTGCGCTGACCGTAATCCGCGATCGCCGATCGTCGTTGAGTCGGTGGACTCGTCGCGCTCGCCGATGAGCGTCGAGAGGTCCTGCAGGTCTCGGGAATTGGACGCCCCGCCGAGCACGATCTTCACGATCGACGAGTCCCATATTGTGCCGGCTGCGTTGTCGCTCCACTTCGTGCGTGCCTGCGCGAGTGACTGCAGCACTGGCATTGTCGTGATGCCGGTGCCGCCGCCCTCCGCCATCAGGGTAGGGAGGGAGGGGAGTGGCGCGAGGTTGCCGATCTCGTCGAGCGCGAGCAGCAGGGGCGGATCGAGCCGCGCACCCGCGCTTCGTGCGGCGATCCGGCGGGCGGTCTCGACGAGGTCCTCGACGAGCGCCGATACGAGTGCGGCGGAGTTGTTTGAGCCGGCGCCGGTTGCCAGGAGGTACAAGGTGCCGTTGTCGCGTAGGAATCCTTCCGGGTCGAACTCATCGCCCTCGCTCGGTGAGACGGCATCTAGTACTCGAGGGTCAGCCAGTGCACCCAGCGAGAGGGAGACGCCCTGCCAGATGGAGTCGCGGGTACGGGGGTCCGCCTCGAGCATGGCTTGCAGAGAGTCACCCCAGCCGGTGGCCGCGGCTGGGGTGCTCAGCAGGATGGAGACCGCGTCGTGGGCGGCCGCCGGGTCAAGGGTCCAACGAAAGAGCTCGGCGGGTGGGCAGCCGTCGAGCGCCGCCGCATGGAGGAGGGACTGAAGGGCCGTGCGGGTCTTGGCCTCCCAGAACCCGCCGCCATCGACGCCGCCAGCGGCCAGTCCAGTTCCGGCTGCCAGCCCCGCCGCGCGGATCATCGCCGTGAGCGGGTCCTCGCAGCCGCGGATCGGAGACCAGCGCAGTCCCACCGGAATACCCGGCGCAAGCTGCTGGGGATCGAATACCGCCACGGGTCCCAGTCGTTGCCGTGCGCGCAGCGTGGTGGTGAGGTTATCGGGGCGTGTGGAAGTGGTCACGACGGGGCCGGGGGCGTCGAGGATGGCGTTGATCACGATGTGCGCCCCCTTTCCCGAGCGCGGCGGGCCGATGACCAGGATCGAGTCCTCGACGCTCGCCCAGACCGTGGTGTTGTGGGATCGGCCGATTCGATAACCGACCTCGCTGGGGGTGGCGCTCGTGAGCGAGGGCCGAAGGTGCGCCGCGCGCTTCAGGAGTGCCTGGTGCGATGCGGCTCGGGTTACTTCGGCGCGGGTTGCGATGCCGGGGATCCGGTGCGGGTCGACTTTGGCTGCGCGGCCCGTGCCCCTGAACATCCGCCACAGCCAGATGGCCGCAGCCACGGCGAGACCGAGCAGCACGATCGTCGTGAGCCAATACGCGATTGGGTTGAGGCCCGGTGCCTGCAGGGCCGCCGACGGGTTGCCTGGGTTGAGGAGCACGGCGAGTCCGGCTTCGGGCCCGCCGGCTGGTTGTTCCCGACTCGTCGCCCAGGCCGCGACAGCACCCGCAGCGCGGAGCAGGAGGGCAAACGCGGACACACCGATCAGGAGGCCGATACCGAGGTTGGCCAGCTCGTCGCCAAGCGAGGCCTGCGATCGTGGCGTGCTCATCAATTCTTTCCGTTCCGAGGAGATCGGTTAGAACCGAAGATCCGGACCAGTCCGGCTGAATCGCCGTGTGGGAAAATATGCGAACGTCCGGTCACCTGAGAAGCCGGCGGTGGAGTCCAGCAGGTCCGTGACATCCTGCGCGTCGATGACGAGGCTCGCGATTCCCTCCTGGACCAGCCGATGGCAGCCGGCGCTCGCCGGGCTCGTCACCGGTCCAGGAACGGCGCCGACCGGTCGACCCAGGGAGTGAGCCTGCCCGGCGACGTTCAGCGAGCCGGATCGATGCCCCGCTTCGACGATGACCGTTGCGGCAGAGAGGGTTGCCAGAATCCGGTTCCGTTGGAGGAAGCGCCATCGAGTAGGAGTGGAGCCGGGTGGAAGTTCGCTCACGAGCAGTCCGCCGCTTTGTTCAATGCGCTCGAAGAGTTGCTCGTGGCCGACCGGGTAGACCCGGTCGAGCCCTCCGGCGAGCACGGCGACCGTAGAACCGGGATGGGTTGCGGTGGCCGCTCGATGTGCTGATCCGTCGATGCCGTAGGCGCCTCCGGACAGGATCACACGGCCCTGCGAAGCGAGGTCGGAGGCGAGTTCGGTCGCCACTTGGCTGCCATAGGCCGTCGCGACTCGGGCGCCGACGATGGTGACTCGACCGGGGAGAGGAACCGAGAGGCGACTTGGGTCGCCCTTGAGCCAGAGCGCGATCGGGGCACTCGTACTGAGCTGCTGCAGTTCGCCGGGCCAGTCGATGTCCTCTGGCGTCAGCAGCCTTAGGTTGTGGCGTTCCATATCGGCCTGGATCCGTTCGATCTGACCGGGGTTGATTCGCGGGGCCAAACGTCGTCGCCACAGCTCACCCTCAGCGGGGTCGACGCCGTTTGGAAGCCGAACGCCAGACGTGATGAGTCGCACGGCCTCCGCGGCTCCGAGCCTCGCGACCAATGTTCCCGTGATGATGTCGCCTGGCTCGGACAGGGCCGCGAGGGTCATCCTGGCTTCTCGCTCTTCGCTCAAACTCTCGGCCATTACAAGGCCTCCTCGATCTAAATACAAGGTGCACCCCTGCGCCCGAACGTCGGCGCATTCGTCTTCCTCATGGTGGTTCCCAGCACGGACGCCAGCCCTCCGGGGACAGCGCCTGCGTTGCGTTCCACGGGCTCCGGCGTATTCTCGAACGCGCGTTACCGAGGAGGATGTCTGATGCGCAAGGTGACCTATTCGATGAACGTTTCGCTGGACGGCTACATTGTCGGGCCTGACGGCAACTTTGACTGGTCGGCGCCCGACGACGAGGTCTTTCGCTTCTGGATCGACGACATTCGAGAGGTGGGTGTGCACCTGTTGGGACGGCGGCTGTACGAGACGATGCTGTATTGGGAGACCGCTGATCAGAATCGATCTTTCGACGACGCCGAGCTCGAGTGGGCTGCGCTCTGGAATCCGCTTCCCAAGGTGGTGTTCTCCACCACGTTGTCCGAGGTACAGGGAAATGCCCGCCTGGCCTCCAGGGGCGTCGCGGAGGAGATCGAGCGGCTCCGAGCCGAGCCGGGGGAGGGCGACATCGCCATTGGCGGCGCGACTCTCGCCGCCGAGGCATCCGCTCTGGGGTTGATCGACGAGTTCCAGATGATGGTCTACCCGGTGCTGGTGGGCGGCGGTCTACCGTTCTTCCCCCGAAGTGAGCGCCGGGTAGATCTCGAATTCGTCGACAGTCGCACCTTCAAATCGGGAGTCGTCTACTTTCGCTACCGCGTGGCGCGCTAACGCGGATTTCCACGCAGTTGGTGCTGGACGGCGGCCCGCATCGTCGCCGCGCCGACAGGACGCGACCCCGGTACCAGCAGGCGGCCCTCCACGGAGTCTTCGCCCGCGTGCGCGACCTCGGCGCTGCCCTTATTTCGGTCACGACCGGACCAGGCGCACGCCGGTCGCGAGCAGCCAGATGAGCCAGGCGGCGAACCCTAGGAGCCCGGCGAAGATCAGTGCCGAGCCGTCGGCGATCGCGAGGCTGCCGAGCCCCGCGGCGAGCAGCAGGCTCCCGCCCACCAGGCCCAGCAGACGCTGCCAAGCCGGAGTCAGCCCGCTCGCGTGCGCGGCGAGAGCTACGCCGAAGCAGGTGGTGCCGATCATCGGCAGCGCCAGCGCGAACGCCGCCGCGTGAATCTGCCAGACGAGCTCGAAAGCGGGCGTCGGCTCGGCGAGCCCGCCGGCGGAGAGCGCGAGCCCGATCTGCGTGACGTTGAACAGCACGAAGATGGTCGCCAGCGTCGCGCCAGCGGCCAAGGTGAGGCGCGACCAGCCGGCGCCCGCTCCGCCGCGCCGCTCCACGAGGCCGTGCAGGCCCGTCACGAACACCAGCAGCAGCGGTAGGTACAAGGCCACCAGACCAGAAATGATCGCGACCGCGTCGCGGTTGGTCGCGTAGTAGGCCAGCACTTCCTCGATCGGATCGCCATAGCCCGGAGCGCCCGTTACCGCAAACAACACGTTCTCTATCACCACCAACACCGCGAAAGCGATCGCCGCGGCACCGACGAACCGGCCTCGAGCGAACCCACTGCGGGCTGGCGTGATGGCGATGTTCTTCGGTGATTTCATTTCTTCCTCCTTAGTTGCGGTCGAAGGACCGGCGGGTTGTCGAGGGGGTTCATGATGTGAGCGCGCCACGCCTCGCACGACCGCGCCTCCGCCGGCTGGTCCGTCGCCGGATGAGTAACTCCGCCACGGCACTGTTGATCACGAAGCCCGCGGCGACCAGCCATGCCTCGCCGAATGCGTTGACCTCACCGACATTGAGCGTCCACAGTGTGACGACGAGTGCTTGGGTTCCGCCGGAGACAGCGATCGCGTAGGCGCGCGTCATCCATGCTCCGTGCGCGGCGAAGTCGCGACGCGTGATCGTGATCACGGCGAGCACAAGAAACACCGTCATTGGTACGGCGAACACGAGTCGAATCATCGCGAGTGCGAAATCATCAGGGGGTCCACCGAAGAAGACTGCGAGCCAGATGCTGGACAGTGTCGCGATGAATCCCGCGGGGATCAGTGCCCGGCCGGCGGTACGGTGCCAACCGCGCAGGATTCGCAGTGCTGGAGAGAACTGGAATGCGCCGAGAATGCAGAACACGCTCATGGCCACGATGTGCGCAACGACCGCCACCGATGTGGCCAACAGCATTTCGCTCTCGGGCCCAGCGATCCCGTCCCTCAAGCGAAGCACACCGCCGAGCACGGGAAGGGCACTGAGGATCAAGAGGCCGGTTGTGGCAAGCCATCCGCTCCTCGGTCGCTGCCGCTCGCCCTTCTGCTGAGCAATTGGGCGGGTGGCCGTCAACTTTTGGTCGATCGAGAAGCTCTTGTCGAGCGGGTTCATGCTGTGACTCCTTGGGTTTCGAGGGAGCGCACGGCGCGCCCGTCGCGGATGAAGAGCTGGCGGCCTACTCCTTGGTGTTGTTCAGGCTGGTGACGGTGACGGTGACGGTGACCTTTCCCCTGGCGTGCTCCTCAACGAAGTAGCGGATCGCCTCAGGCGTCTCAGCGAGCGGGTAGCTGCGGTCGACTGGCGGCGTGATGGTGCCGGCGTCGATGAGTACCCGAAGAACTTCGAGGTCGGCCCCGCTCGCGGCTGCGGAGAGGGGTCGAAGGCTCTGGGTCACGAACATGCCCAGCAGCATCGCTGCAAGCATCCGTCGGATCGGACCGAGCACGCGTCCCCCGTTGCCCGACGCCAGCACAAGAGTTCCGCGACGAGTGAGGGCCCGCCTGCACTCGGCTATCGATCGGTTGCCGACGAGGTCGAAGATGACGTCGTAGCGAGCCCCGCCCGTCGCGAAGTTCTCAGCCGTGTAGTCGATGACGTGGTCTGCGCCCAACGTCCGCACGAACTCGAGATTTGCGGTGCTGCAGACGCCAGTCACTTCGGCCCCGAACGCCCTAGCCAGCTGCACGGCGAAGGAGCCGACTCCGCCGGACGCCCCGTTGATGAGCACCTTGTCGCCTGGCTTGATCTTCGCGACATCCCGCACGCCCTGCAGCGCCGTCGTTGCGGCGATCGGCACGGCAGCCGCTTGGTCGAAGCTGATTCGTGAGGGTTTGTGAGCGAGGCGCTTCGCGTGGGCGACGGTGTACTCGGCGAAGCTGCCGGCATCCACCTCCGCATACACCTCCTCGCCCACGCTGAAACCGCGCACATTGTCGCCCACAGCCTCGATCACGCCGGCTACATCCCTGCCCCGCGTCGAGACCTTGGGCCGCCGCAGGCCGAACGCCAACCTCGCAACGAAGGGTTCACCCTGCAGGAGCAGCCAATCGGCCGCGTTGATGGATGCTCCCAGGACCCGGATGAGGACTTCGTCCTTCGCCGCTACGGGCCGGGGAACAGTCTCGTATTCGAGAGTGTCAAGTCCGCCGTAGCGGTGTTGGGTTATCGCCTTCACCGTTCTCAGCGCCCCTCGGGGTTAAGTCCGTTGACCGGCTCGTCGAGGATGAGCGGCCTGGGGTCGCCTGGGATGGCGTCGGCCATGGAGCGCAGCGCGCCCGACCATCCTTCGCTCGCGCCACCCGCAGGCACGGTCACCTGGCTCAGCATTGGGCGGGCAGTCACGGCTGCTGCGGCGTGCGGAGTGGCTCGCTGTCGAGGCTGGCTGCCAGGGTCGCCGGTGATGCGGTGCGGCGTGGCCAGGTCCAGGCGGAGCGCAGGATGAAGGTCAGGATCAGCACCTCGACTCCGATGGTGAGGGCGTAGTAGAAGGCATAGTCCCAGGTCGCCCCTGCCGCGTTGAACACCATGATGGGGATGTACAGCGATGCCACGGCGAGGTTCGTCACGCGGTTCATCCGAGCGGGCAGCGTCATGGAGAGCAGTGCCATCAGGGCCGGGATCGCGATGATCACGAAGAAAATGGACATCAACGTCCCGCTGATGTCGAACTCAAAGATGACGCCACCCCGGATTTTGTCGATTTCGCCGGGCTGGTAGAGGTGGAAGTAGTCGATGTAGATGACGAGGAACATGAGGCTGGTCCAGGCTGACGCAAGCTTGGCCTGCACGGGCATGCGCAGATTTTCCAGCGTGCTCTGGGACCGCGGATTCTCTAGTGCGGTGTGGGATTGAGGCGTACTCATCACAATGCTCCTTGGCTTGATTTGTGAGACCGGGACTTACGGGTGTAAGAACCGGTCCCCAGCGTAGCCTTACGTGCGTAAGTGCGCAAGGATGGGAGCATGACGTCACGCACACCGCTGAGCAGGGCGAGGGTCATTGGCGCGGCCGCCGCGGTAGCCGACCGCGCGGGTGTTGCCGCCGTGAGTATGCGCAGTGTCGCGAAGGTGCTCGGCGTTGAGGCGATGTCGCTCTACCATCACGTGCCAGGCAAGGAGGCGCTGCTCGACGACCTCGCCGACTGGGTGTTCGAGAGGATCGAGCTGCCCGAGGTCGGCGCTACCTGGCGGGAGGCGCTGACCGACCGGGCACGATCGGCACGGTCGGTGCTCACGGCTCATCCGTGGGCGCTGGGGATGATGGAATCGCGCCCAACCCCTGGCCCGGCGCTGTTGCAGCACCACGACCGGCTACTGGGCGTGCTGATGACTGACGGCTTCAGCGTCGTCCTCGCGACACACGCGTTCTCCGCCATCGACGCCTACGTGTACGGGTTCGCGCTGACCGAGACGAGCCTGCCGTTCGAACCGGGGGACGGCTCCGAGGAGGCGTTTGCCGTCAAAGTCGCGGCGCCGGCGGAGCTGTATCCGCACATTGCGCGCTCGCGCGCCGAGCTGTTCGGCGCTGGCGCTGGCGGTTACGCGTTCGCGGACGAGTTCGACTATGGGTTGGAGCTGCTGCTGGAGGGCCTGGAGCGTCGGGTCGCCGACGATATCCCCGCGCTACGCGAGCGTTCGAATCGAGGCACCCGGCGAAAACCGTAAAGACCCTACGACACGTCTAGGCTCCTGAGGTTATCCGGGCGGTCGTGTCGAAGGTCTCGTGGACCTCTAGGTCGGCCGCGGCGGGCAGTGCCGTAACTCACACCTTCTTCGAACGCCCGCAGGGGTGAACGCTGGCCTTTCCAGCAATCAAGAACCTCCATCAAATCCGGGGCGCGATACTACTGTTGCCGCATGTCTGCAAACGATCCACTGCCCCACCATCCCGCTCCGGATAACCCGTCAGGGAAGCTGATTCTCTTGCGTCACGGGGAGACGGAGTGGTCGAAGGATGGCAAACACGCTGGGCTCACGGATATTCCGCTCACTGCCCGGGGAGAGCAACTTGCCCGCGGCGCGGGCAGGTTGGTAGCTGTCGCTCTGATCGCGCACGGCCATTTCCTGCGCATTCTGACCGCCGTGTACCTGAGGATGTTCGCGAAACTCTTCACGAAACGGTCCGGTTGAAACAAAAAAAGGAAATCGCTCCTGAGGCTTTTCTGGAGCGATTTCTGGCTTAAGTGGTTCTCGCGTCCGTTTCCGGTCGCGATTTTTGAATCGTGAGCGTGATCTCGGTTGTTAGTGTGTTTTTCGGCGTTTTCAAGCGCGCCGGATTGTCTTGAATGTTGGGTGTTACGCCCTCTGGGCAGTATGTGGTCCGCAGCGGGCCGTATACGTCCGGAGTGGTGATCCGCCGGTCTCCTCCGATACAGGGTCTTTGGCCTTGTCTGGCCGCACGACGCCGACTGTGGGTGTCGGTGTAGGGGTTGTGCCATTCGCGGTCGCGTCGGCGAATCGTACGGACAACGGGTTCCCCGTGGATGAGCTTCTTGGCGTCGTCCTTGATTTTGTCGCTGATGAAGGCAGCGATTTTGCGGGGGTTGAAGTTCGTCAGCAGGATGGTGACGCGACCTCCGAAAATTCGGGGCGCTGCGTGCAAGACTTACGGCGGAAGCGACATATTCATTAAGTGAGTATCGCCAACACCCCAGCCACCGCCGACATGAGCGAGGGAGCGGCGATGCCTGAGAGCGCGGACCCGCCCAAGACGGCGGCCGACGTCGACTGGTTCACCGTGATCGTCCGGGCGCACTCGACTGCGCTCGTGCGCTACTTCGCCCGCCGCGGACCGCGTCAGGATGCCGAGGACCTGGCCGCTGAGGTCTTCGCGACAGCTTGGCGACGCCGCAAGGACCTGCCACGGGAGGCGGTGCTGCCGTGGCTGTATCGCACGGCGGGATTCACGCTCGCGAATTCGCGCAGGAAGCACATCGATCTTCCCGTCGACGCGGTGCCCGAGTCGGGCGTGGTGCGAGTCGACGGCGATCCGGAATTGAACCTCCTATTCGATGCGGAACTCCGCGGTGCGCTTGCAAGCGTGGGGGAGCGAGACCGGCAGATCCTTCTCCTGCACGCGTGGGAGGGGCTCGACGGGGCCGAGCTCGCCGGCGTGCTCGGCATCTCCCGATCCGGGGCGGATGCCGCGCTGTCGCGCGCGCGCAAGCGATTGCGAGAAGCCTGGGGCGAGCGGATGTCGTTCTAGGGCCTCTGCAAGATTCGGCACGCCCCGCACATATAACAGGTGAACCGAAATTCCGGAGGCTGATCGACATGAACGACGACGACAAACAACCAGACCCGGTTGCCCGGCTGCGTGCCGCCGACCCAGCGGGGGAGATCGAAGCGCGTGCCGGGTTCGACGACGAGGTCGTCGCGCGGATCACCGGCCTTGAGGCTGAACCGATGGGCGACTCGGCACCCGTGGCCGACCTGGCCACGGCTCGAGCAAGCCGCAGGCCCCGCTGGCTCCCGTTCGTCGCAGTCGCGGCGTCGATCGCCATCGTGGGCGCCGCGGGATACGGGATCGGAGCGACCACAGGCGGGCCGATGAGCCTCGCCGACGGCGCTGCTCCGCCCATCACTCTGCAGTCCAACGGGGGCCCCGAAAGCGTCACGCAAGGCGCAATAGAACCGTCCGTGGGCTCTGGCGCCGCTATCGACCAGAAGATGTCTCCCTTGACCTACCCCTACGGATCCGGCCGGAACGCCTTCAGCGCGTCCAATCTTGGCACACAGGCGGGCACAGCTCAGGCCTACGCCTACGACCCCCGTTCGGCATCCAGCTCAGACAAGGTCACCGCGCTCGCCGCGGCGCTCGGCATCGGGTTACCAGTCGAACTGCGCGATGGCAGCTGGGTCGCCGGCCCGCGGGACGGCAGCGCCCCGAGCCTGTCAGTGAGTCTCGACGGAATGCTGTCCTTCTACTTCCAGAACCCGGAGGTGAACCCGTGGCAGTGCGAGGGTGATCAGGTCTGCGAGCCGACCGGCGAGCCGCCCAGCGAAGACGCTGCGATCGGAGCACTTCGCTCGCTCCTCGTCGCCGCCGGCCGGGACCCTGCCGCGTTCGAATTTACCTCTCAGGTGTGGGAAGGCTCTCCCACGCGAGCCGCCGAGGCAAAACCGGTCATCGACGGGCAGCAACTCGACCAGGGGTGGGCATTGGAGATGGCAGAAGATGGTGTCGTCAACTCCACCGGGGCCCTCGCCGACGTCGTCGCTCTGGGGATGTACCCGGTGGTAAGCGAGCAAGAGGGCTTCGAACGACTCTCAGACCCGCGGTTCAGCGGAGCACCGATGACTCTGCCGATCGCCCTCCGCGATCAGGCGTCGACGACCGAGGAGCGGGTGGCACCGACGGAACCGCCCGCAACACCAGTCGCCGGCACCTCGGTCTCATGGCCGGTGAACAAGGTCGAGATCGTTAGCGCACAGCTCGGTCTCACCAGCCAGTGGCAGCCGGACGGGAGCGTCCTGGTGGTCCCCGCCTACGCGTTCACGGATGCCGAAGGCGGCACCTGGTCGGTTCTCGCCGTCGAGGAATCGATGCTCGACTTCCGGGCTTTTTAGACCATCGTTCACTGCCGGTTCGTGGGCGGGGAAGGCTTCATCGAGAAGCCCGACGTGCCCGGCCGGGTCCGCCGATCAGGACAACCCGACGATCTCGCCGTTGTCGTCGATGTCGATGCGTTCGGCTGCCGGTGCGGACGAGAGACCAGGCATGGTGCGCATGTCGCCGCAGAGGGGATAGATGAACCCGGCCCCGATCGACGCACGCACCTCACGCACCGGCAGTCGCCACCCGGTGGGTGCTCCCTTGATTTTGGGGTCGGCCGACAGGGACAGGTGTGTCTTGGCGATGCACACCGGCAGGCTGCCGAAGCCTGCCCGCTCGTACTTGTCGAGTTGCCGAGCTGCCAGAGGCGAGAGGTCCAAGCCGTCGGCGCCGTACATCTCGCGCGCGATCACATCGATCTTGTCGACCAAGGGAAGTTCGTCGGGATAGAGCCGGTGGAAGCCCGACGGTTCAGCGCAGGCCTCCGCAACCGCCTCGGCCAGCTCGACCGCACCCCTGCCGCCTTCGGTGAAGTGGTAGCTGATCGCCGCGCGCACACCTTCCTCTGCCGCGACGTCCATGATCGCTTGATGCTCACTGTCGAAGTCGGTGGGAAATGCGTTCACCGCAATGACCGGCGTCACTCCGTGCCGTCGGATGTTGGCGATCTGCCGGCGCAGGTTCGCTGCCCCGGCGATGACATCGTCGGGATTCTCGGCGAGCATCTCCGGTGGCAGCGGTCGGCCGGCGACGACCCGGTACTTGTTTGAGTGAGTTTTCAGGTCACGCACGGTCGCGACGATGACGGCGGCATCCGGCGCCAGCCCGGAGGCACGGCACTTGATATTGAAGAACTTTTCCGCGCCGATGTCTGCACCGAACCCCGCCTCGGTGATGAGGTAGTCGCCGGCATGGATGCCGATCAGATCGGCGACGACCGAGGAGTTACCGGTGGCGATGTTCCCGAACGGACCGCTGTGGACGAGCACTGGCGTCTGCTCCACGGTCTGCATCAGGTTCGGCTTGATGGCGTCCTTGAGTATCGCGGTCATGGCGCCGGCCGCCTTGAGCATCTCGGCGGTCACCGGTTCGCCGCCGCGGTTGTAGCCGACGACGATTCTTCCCATCCGTTCACGGAGATCCTGCAACGACGTGCACAGCGACAACAACGCCATCACCTCGCTGGCTGCGGAGATGTCGAAACCGGATTGGAACGGATTGCCGTCGTCAGGACCGCCGAGCCCGGTGATGATGGTGCGCAGCTCGCGATCGTTGACGTCGAGGACACGTCGCCAGGTGATCTCATGGGGGTCGAACCCGAGACGGTTTCCCTTGTGGATGTGGTTGCCGATCATCGCCGACAATAGATTGTGGGCCGCGGTAACGGCGTGCGTGTCGCCGGTCAGGTGCAGGTTCAGTGCCTCCATCGGGACCACCTGAGCGTAGCCGCCACCAGCGGCTCCGCCCTTGATGCCGAACGTCGGCCCCATCGACGGCTGCCGTATCGCGACGATCCCGAGCTTGTCGATGTGCCGGAAGCCCTGACCGAGCCCGACCGCGGTGGTCGTCTTGCCCGACCCGAATGGAGTCGGCGTGATTGCGGTGACGACGACATACTTGGCCCGTGGACGGTCACGGAGCTCGTCGATCGCATCGAGGGAGATCTTCGACGCCGCACTTCCGTACGGTTCCAGCAGGTGTGGACCGATGCCCATGTCGGCTGCGACCTCTTCAAGCGGGCGACGGGCCGCAGCGCGCGAGATAGCGAGATCCGACGGCATGGCCGTGGTGATTGATCGAGATGGCTTGAACATGGTGCCTCCTCAGCGCCTCAGCGCCTCTGGGGCCTGGTGACCCAAGCGTACTGTCAGGCCAGTCGTCATCAGTCCCCGCTAAACGAAACGTGATGAGATGACTTTCCGAGACGCTCGGGGCAGGGGCGCCGAGCTCAGAGACTAGGTCAGGCTCAGCGCTTCCTCATCGGCCGCAACATTCTTCTGCACGGCGAATTGGGTCCGGTGCAATTCCTCGTACCGCCCACCCACAGCCAGCAGTTCCTCATGCGTACCCCGCTCCACGATCGAGCCGTCCTCAACCACGAGGATCAGGTCCGCGCTGCGGATAGTGGAGAGGCGGTGTGCGATCACCATCGCCGTCCGTCCCTCGAGCGCCTCGCTGAGCGCCGCCTGCACGGCGGCCTCAGACGTCGAGTCCAGCGCCGCCGTCGCCTCGTCGAGGATGACGACGCGCGGCTGGGCGAGCAGGAGCCTCGCGATGGTCATACGCTGGCGCTCACCCCCGGACAGCCGGTAGCCACGCTCTCCCACCATGGTGTCCAGCTGGTCCGGCAGGGACCGGATGAGCGGCTCGAGCCGCGCACGGCGGACGGCGTCCCACACCTCGTCGTCGGACGCCTCCGGCCTCGCGAGGCGCAGATTGGAGAGGATGGTCTCGTGGAACAGGTGGCCGTCCTGCGTCACCATGCCCAGGGTGTTTCGCATGGAGACGAAAGTGACATCGCGGACATCCGTTCCCGCGAGGCGCACGGCGCCGCTGTCGACGTCATATAGGCGCGAGAGGAGCTGCGCAATTGTGGACTTGCCGGCACCGGACGTACCAACGAGGGCAACGGTCTGCCCCGGCTCGATCCTGAAGGACACGCCGTGCAGCACCTCCTCGCCGCCGCGGGTGTCCAGCGTGGCAACCTCCTCGAGAGAGGCGAGGGACACTTTGTCCGCGGACGGGTAGGCGAAGCGGACGTTGTCGAACTCGACGGCCACTGGGCCTTCGGGGACGGCGACGGCGTCGGGCTTCTCCTTGATGAGCGGGTCGAGGTCCAGCACCTCGAAGACGCGCTCGAAGCTGACCACCGCGCTCATGATCTCTACCCGTGCGTTTGCGAGGCTGGTCAGCGGCGCGTAGAGGCGGGTGAGGAGGAGCGCCAGGGTGACCACGTCACCGGTATTCAGCTGGCCGGCGAGTGCGAGGAAGCCGCCGAGCCCATACACGAGCGCGAGGGCGAGAGCGGAGACGAGCATCAGGGCGGTGAAGAAGACGAATTGCAGCATCGCGGTCCGGACCCCGATATCGCGGACGCGGGCCGCGCGGACGCGGAACTCTTCGGCCTCCTCGTCGGGCCGGCCGAACAGCTTGACGAGGGTGGCGCCGGGCGCGGAGAAGCGCTCGGTCATCTGCGTGCTCATGGCGGAATTGTGATCGGCGGCCTCGCGGCGCAGCGCGGCGAGGCGGCTGCCCATGCGGCGCGCGGGTACCAGGAAGATGGGGAGCATGATCACGGCGAGAACCGTCACGAGCCAGGACGTGCTGAGCATGACGATCAGGG
>NZ_SOFT01000024.1:0-180980 GCF_004402645.1 Cryobacterium sp. TMT2-42-4 | reverse complement strand
CTCCGCGTCGAGACGCCGCACCTGGCCGGCCGCGTCCTCGGCCGCCCGCAGCCGCTCCGCCTGGGCGCGCGCCTCGGGTTCGCGGGCCGCCGCCAGCGCCGCCGCCGCCAGGGCCTCGTCGACCTCGTCCAGCCGGTCCGGCAGCTCGTCCAGGAGCGCCTGGGTCTGCGCGACGGATGCCACGTGCAGGGCGAGCTCCTCCTGCAGCGTCACAATCTTGGCCTCGATGCCGGGCAGCAGCCGTTCGACGTCGAGAACGTCTTTCAACGATCCGAGCCGGCCCAGGAGATTCTCGATGACGGCTTTGAGGCTCTCCGTTGTTTCCACCAGACCTGGGTCGTCCTGATACTCATGCCAGGCGCCGTGCGCGTACGATTCGCCGATCAGGGCACGTTCGAGCGCTTCCTCCGCCTCCCGACGCGTGCGGAGCGCCGGCCACACGCGGGAAGCCCGGTTCGCGGCCAGCACGGCCGCCCGGTCAAGGGCGACCGCCCCCTGCCGGGCCTCGAGAACGACCAGGGCCGAGTGAGCTTCGTTGCGGCGGTCCTGCCGGCTGCGCAGGTCTTCCTGGGCCTGCACGTTTGCGGCGGCCAACTCCAGCGCCGACGTGGCCCGGTCGGCCCCCGCCGACGCCTCGGCCAGCAGTTCGTCCAGCTCCGCCAGGGCGGCGTCGAACCAGGTCCGGTCGCGACTGCCGGGCGCGTCATCGGAGTCGTTGCCGGGCAGGTCTTCGCGCTGCAAGTGCCGGGACGCGGTGGCCGCCAGGCCGGCCAGGCGCTGGCGCACGGATTCCAGCGCATCATCGAGCGACTTGCGCCGGCTGATCAGCCCGAGTTCGAGATGCTCGAACCGGGCGGTGCCGAAGAGGGTACGCAGCACCCCTCGCCGGTCATCGGTCTTGGCCAGCAGGAACCGTTGGAACCGGTTCTGGGCCAGCAGGATCACCTGCAGAAACTGGTCCTGCTTGAGCGGCAGGATGCGGCTGAGCTCATGCCCGACGTCGACCGGGCGGGTCGCCACGCTGCGCCAGCCCTCAGGGGTGTCCCGGTCGTCGTGCAGGTCACGGATGTCGAGGCGCGCGTCGGGCGGTGACATGGTCGTGCCCGGGCCGCGCTTCTTGTTCTTCTCGTACCTGGGTGTGCGATAGATGCGGTAGTCGTTCTCGTGCAGCGCGAATTCCAGCTCCACGAAAGTAGGGTCATCCGGTTCGCAGTGGTCACTGCGCAGCTGGGACTCCGTTCCCTCGTAGCGCGGCACGCTGCCGTAGAGGGCGAAGCAGACGGCGTCGAGGATGCTGGACTTGCCGGCCCCGGTCTTGCCGGTGATCAGGAAGATTCCATCGGCATCGAAGCGCTCGAAGTCGATCACCTGTTCGTTCTTGTAGGGGCCGAATCCGGCGATCCGCAGACGTTTGATCTTCATCGGCTCAGCTCCCTCAGGTCACCCTCGGTGAGGAGTTCCGCCACCAGGTCGCGTTCGAAATCGGATTGGCCGACCCCGTTGCGCACGAACTCGAGGAACCCGGCGACAATCTCGCGGTCACTCTGGCGGTCGATGCGCTCACCGTAGCTGACGGCATCCGAGTCGACGACGACAGCGGGCCGATGCTCGAGCGTGACGCAGTGCGGGAATCGTTTCTGCAGGCGCCGGATGCCGTCGAGGGGACGCACCTGGTCGGTCAGGATGGCCGACACCCAGTCGGGCTCGAACTCGGCCCAGGCGTCATCGGTCAGGAGCTGTTCGATCTCGCCGGTGAGCACGCTGAGTCGCCGCGGAACCGGAAGCTCGATCCATTCGATGTCGGCGGCAGGGCCGCCCTGGAGCTCGACCAGCCAGCAGCCCCGCGGTTTGCCGGCCTCCGAGAAGGAGTAGTGCAGTGGTGCTCCCGAGTAGCGCACGCGGTCGGTGAGGTGGGCTCGCCCGTGGATGTGGCCGAGGGCGACGTAGTCCGGTCCTGTGAAGACCGACACGGGCACCAGATCGAGGCCGCCCGCGGTGATGTCCCGCACGGCATCGGTCGCCGCGGCCGCGGGCACTCCCGCCGCGAAGCAGTGGCTGAGCACCACCGATCGCCCGCCGCGCGTGGCCAGGTCATCGCGGATGCGCTGCATCACGACGGTGAGCACCTGCTCGTGGGTCCTGAGCGGTTCGTCTGCCGGCCCGTGAAAGACGCTGAGGTGCCGGACCAGCGCCGGCTCCAGGTAGGGGATGCCATAGAAGTGCACGGGCCCGTGCTCGTCCGGCACGGTGACCGGTTCGAGGAACTGCTCCGGCCGGGTCAGCACATGGACGCCCGCGAGTGCGGCCCACTCCGCCTGGAAGCCGAGGCGGGTGGCGGAGTCGTGGTTGCCGCTGGTCATCACCACCGTGGCCCCTGCCTGCTTGATTTCCCGCAGCACCGCCGCGAGCAGCGTGTAACTCTCGGCCGACGGCATGGCCGAGTCGAAGATGTCGCCGGCCACCGCCACCACGTCGATCCGGCGCTGCCGCACCACCTCCACCAGCGCATCCAGCACCTGACGCAGGGCATCCAGGGTCGAATGGGTGTGGAAGGTTCGCCCGATGTGCCAATCGGACGTGTGCAGGATCTTCATGCCATTCACGTTATCGCCGACGGCCGACACCCGGCGGCACCGGGCAGCACCGGGCGAGCCCGGTCGACACTGGGCAGCAAGTTCTTTGTTTGTCTTTGTTTTTCTTGACAAACAAAAACAAACACAGGTAAGGTTTTTATATTCTACAAATTCGTGGTTTCGGCCACTCAGCGTCGAGGAGGTCGCCATGTTCGCCGAAGAACGTCAGGCCCTGATCGTCGATCTGGTCACCAGTTCGAACCGGGTCACGGTCAGCGATCTCGCCTCCCGCTTCGATGTCACCCCCGAAACGGTGCGGCGCGACCTCGACAGCCTCGAGGGCGCCCGCCAGCTGCGCCGGGTTCACGGCGGCGCAGTCGCGTTCGACCGGCAGAGCATGTCCGAGCTCAGCCTCGAGGAACGCCAGACGCAGCGGCAGGACGAGAAGCAGCGCATCGCGGCCGCCGCCCTCACCATGATTCCCTCGAGCCAGACCGGCTCCGTCCTGCTGGATGCCGGCACCACGACCGAGCTGCTCGCCGACCTCCTGCTCGACTGGACCCCGGCAGCCCCCGGTGACGAACTCCTGGTCATCACCAACGCGGTGCCGATCGCCACGAAACTCGCCGGCAACGACGCCATCTCGTTGTATATCCTCGGCGGCCGCGTGCGCGGCCTCACCCGCGCCGTCGTCGGTCCCAGCACCATCGCCCAGCTCGATTCGTTGCGGCCCGACATCGCTTTCGTCGGCGCCAACGGCGTGCACGCCGAATTCGGTTTCAGCACTCCGGATGCCGTTGAATCCGCCGTGAAGACAGCCATCGTCCGTTCGGCCCGTCGTGTTGTCGCACTGGCCGATTCCTCCAAGCTCGACAAGGAAACCCTGATCCGCTTCGCGGCCCTGGGCGACATGGACGTGCTGATCACGGACGCTCTCCCATCAGATGAACTTGCCGCAGCCCTCGCCGCGGCCGACGTTGAGGTTGTGATCGCGTGATTATCACGCTTACCCCGAATCCGAGCCTGGATCGCACCATCGAGCTCCGCGCCCCGCTGGCCCGCGGCGAAGTTCAGCGGGCAGGTTCATCCCGCGAGGAACCAGGCGGTAAGGGCGTGAACATCGTTCGCGCCCTCAAGGCCTCGGACATCCTGAGCCTCGCCATCCTCCCCGGCGACGAGTTGGACCCCGTTCTGGTGGCCCTTCGGGCCGCGGGGGTGCCCCACCTCGGCATGCCGATCGGCGCCACGATCCGGAGCAACATCGCGCTGACCGAGATCGACGGCACCACCACCAAGGTGAACGTACCCGGACCGGTACTGACCGCCGCGCAGCAGAGCGACCTGATCGAACTCGTGATGGAGAAAGCGGAGGGTGCCAGCTGGCTCGTGCTGGCCGGATCGCTGCCGCCTGGAGTGCCCGTCGACTTCTACGCCGACATCACCCGGGAGCTCCGCACCCGGTTCGGCGCGAGCGCCCCTCGGGTGGCCGTCGACTCGTCTGGCGCACCCCTCGCCGCCGCCGTCACGGCCGGACCGGACCTGATCAAGCCCAACGCCGAAGAACTGGCCGAGCTCACCGGCATCCCCGACCCGGAGAGCCTCGAGGGCAATCCGGTGCTCGTGGCCCGCGCCGCCGAGCGTCTCGTCGCCACCGGCGTTGGCGCCGTGTTGGCCACCCTCGGCTCCCAAGGTGCCGTGCTGGTCACCGAAGACGGCGCCTGGCTCGCGAAAACGCCGCCGATCGTCGCCCGCAGCACCGTCGGAGCCGGCGATTCCTCCCTGGCCGGCTACCTGCTCAGCAGCATCGCCGGCGGCTCCGCCCCCGACTCTCTCCGCCAGGCCGCAGCCCACGGGGCCGCAGCCGCGTCCCTGCCCGGATCAACCGTTCCGGCTCTGCACCAAACCAGACCGGGCGATGTCACCCTGACGTCGCTCAACACCCATCCAAAGGAGGATGTCCAGTGAGTGCACTGATCACCCCGGAGCTTGTCGCTCTGGATAAGAACCTCGGAGCCGCACCCTCGAGCGTAATCCGGCATCTTGCCGAGCTCGTCGTCGGCGCCGGCCGCGCCACCGAGATCGAGAGCCTCTACGCGGATGCCCTCGCTCGCGAAGCGAAGACGGCAACCGGCATCCCCGGCGGCCTGGCCATCCCGCATTGCCGTTCGGCAGCCGTCACCGAGCCGACGCTGGCGTTGGCCCGACTGACTTCGCCGGTCGACTTCGGGGCCGCAGATGGTCCCGCGGACCTCGTCTTCCTGATCGCCGCTCCCGAGGGCGCGGATCAGGAACACCTCAAGATCCTGGCCAAGCTCGCCCGCTCGCTGATGCAGGCCCCCTTCACCGCCGCGCTGCGCGCCGCGAAGACCCAGGCCGAAATCGTCGAACTGGTCACCAGCGTCGTCTCCCCCGCTCCCGTGGCCGCCGGCGGCGTCGCCGGAAGCACGCCCGCGGCATCCGCCGGTGTCAAGCGCATCGTCGCTGTGACCGCCTGCCCGACCGGCATCGCGCACACCTACATGGCCGCCGAATCGCTCGTTGCCGCGGCGAAGGCCGCCGGCGTTGACCTGCAGGTCGAAACCCAGGGCTCGGCCGGCCTCACGATGCTCGACCCGGCCGTCATCGCCGCGGCCGACGCGGTCATCTTCGCCGTCGACGTCGACGTTCGCGGTCGCGAGCGCTTTGCCGGGAAGCCCGTCATCCAGGTGCCCGTCAAACGCGGCATCGACGAACCGGCCAAGCTCATCCACGATGCCTTGGCCGCGGCCCAGAACCCCAACGCCCGCCGCGTCGGCGGCACCGTCGGTGCGGCCGAGGCCGAGGAGACCAGCGAGCACTTCGGCCAGAAGGTCAAGCGCGCCCTGCTCACCGGTGTCAGCTACATGATCCCGTTCGTCGCCGGTGGAGGTCTGTTGATCGCCCTCGGATTCCTCCTCGGAGGCTACGAGATCACCGAGGTCGCCGACACGGTCACCCTGGAGAACAACCTGTTCAACCTGCCGGAAGGCGGCATGCTCACCTATCTGGGAGCGGTCTTCTTCAAGATCGGCGCGCTGTCGATGGGCTTCCTGGTTCCGGCCCTGGCCGGGTACATCGCCTACGCGATCGCCGACCGTCCCGGAATCGCCCCCGGTTTCGTCGCCGGTGCCGTCGCCGGGTTCATGGGTGCCGGTTTCCTCGGCGGCATCGCCGGTGGTCTGCTGGCCGGTGTCGCAGCCGCCAGCTTCAACAAGCTCGACGTGCCGCGCTGGCTTCGCAGCCTGATGCCTGTCGTCATCATCCCGCTGGTCGCGTCGATCGTCGCCTCGGGCCTGATGTTCCTCGTGCTCGGTGGCCCCATTGCGCTGCTGACCACCGCCCTGAACGAGTGGCTGTCCGGCATGACCGGCGCCTCCGCCATCCTGCTCGGCCTGATCCTGGGCCTCATGATGGGGTTCGACCTCGGCGGACCGGTCAACAAGGTTGCCTACGCCTTCGCCGTCGCCGGTCTCGGCACCGCAACCATGGCCAACCAGGCTCCGTGGCAGATCATGGCCGCGGTCATGGCCGCGGGCATGGTTCCGCCGCTCGCCATGGCCCTGGCCACGGTGCTCGACCGCCGACTGTTCACTGTCGCCGAGCGCGAAAACGGCAAGGCAGCCTGGCTCCTGGGTGCGTCGTTCATCTCCGAAGGCGCCATCCCGTTCGCTGCCGCAGACGTGCTCCGCGTGATCCCGGCCTCCATGGTGGGCGCCGGCGTGACCGGTGCTCTCTCGATGGCCTGGGGCGTCACCTCGAAGGCCCCGCACGGCGGAATGTTCGTCTTCTTCGCCATCGACAGCTTCGCACTCTTCGCTCTGGCGATCGCGATCGGAACCGTCGTCACGGCCATCCTGGTGATCGCGCTGAAGCGATACGCTCGAAAGACACCGTTGGTCACCGCGGACGCAGCAGCGCCCGCCCTGGTCAACGCTTAACCGCACGTCGGCCGCTCCGAGAAAATCGGGGCGGCCGACGCGTAGCATCAATAGCGCAGTATTTTTGCTGCGCAAGAATAGAGGTTGTCCCGTGCAGAATTTCACTGGTGTAGGCGTAAGCCCCGGCCGGATCATCGGATCCGTTCGCCAGATGCCCAAACCGATCAGCGAACCCCCGGCAGGTGAACGCCTGGATGCGGCGACTACACCCGAAGTCGCAACGGCAGAGCTGCGGACGGCCGCCAAGGTGGTGCAAACCGAGCTTCAGCGTCGCGCCGAAGCCGCCACGGGCGCCAGCAAGTCGGTTCTCGAAGCCACCGCGCTGATGGCCACCGACCCGATGCTGATAAAAGCTGCAGTGAAATTAATCGTTACCGGAACATCCGCCGAACGCGCGATCTGGGAGTCCGGCGCATCCGTCGCCGAGATGCTGCACAACCTCGGCGGCTACATGGCCGAGCGGGCCACGGATGTCCTCGACGTGCGGGCCCGGATCGTCGCCGAGCTGCGCGGCGTCACCGCCCCCGGCATCCCCCAGTCTGACGAGCCCTTCGTTCTCGTAGCCGAGGACCTCGCCCCGGCCGACACCGCCACCCTCGACCCGAACAAGATCCTCGCCCTGGTCACCAGCGGCGGCGGACCGCAGTCGCACACCGCGATCATCGCCCGCGCCCTCGGCCTGCCGGCCGTCGTCGCCGCCGTCGGCGTCGACGCCCTCACCGATGGCACCGAGGTCTACGTGGACGGCGCCGCCGGAACCCTCCAGGTTGACCCCGGCGACGACGAGCGCACCGCCGTCACGGCGTGGGAGCACGTCGCAGCCAGCCTGTCCGTGTTCGACGGCACCGGCACCACCGCCGACGGCCACCTCGTTCCGCTGCTGGCCAACGTGGGCGGGGCCGCTGACGCGGTCAAGGCCGCGGCCGCCGGCGCAGAGGGCGTCGGACTGCTCCGCACCGAGTTCTGCTTCCTCGAGCGCGACATCGAGCCCACTATCGACGAGCAGGTCGTGGCCTACCGCGGCGTGTTCGACGCGTTCCCCGGCAAGAAGGTCGTCGTGCGCACGCTCGACGCGGGCGCCGACAAGCCGCTGCCGTTCCTCACCGACAGCACGGAGCCCAACCCGTCGCTCGGCGTGCGCGGTTACCGCACCGACCTGACCAGCCCCGGCGTGCTCAAGCGCCAGCTCACGGCAATCGCCACCGCCGCACAGGCATCCTCCGCCGTGGTCTGGGTGATGGCACCGATGATCGCCACGGTCGACGAGGCCGCCGACTTCGCCGCCATGTGCCGCGTCGCCGGGCTGAAGACCCCCGGCGTCATGGTGGAGGTTCCCTCCGCGGCGCTCCGCTCCGCGAGCATCCTGACCGAAGCCGAATTCGTCAGCCTCGGCACGAACGACCTCACCCAGTACACGATGGCCGCCGACCGTCAGCTCGGCACCCTCGCCGCGCTGAACTCGCCGTGGCAGCCCGCCGTGCTTCAGCTGATCCAGCTCACCGTCGCGGGGGCGATAGACGAGGGCCACAACAAGCCCGTCGGCGTCTGCGGCGAAGCCGCCGCCGACCCGATTCTCGCCGTCGTGCTCGTCGGGCTGGGCGTCAACACCCTGTCCATGACGGCCCGGTCGATGTCCGCCGTGGGCGCCGTGTTGAAGTCCGTGACGCTCGAACGGGCGCAGGAACTTGCCCAGATCGCCGTTTCGGCCCGTAATTCGGACGAAGCGCGTACCCGCGTGCGCGCCGGATTGCCCATACTTGAAGAGCTGGGTCTCTAGCCGCTTCGGATCTACGTCGCATCGCATCATCGCCGGCGAGCCACCCCTTCGCCGGGCACCAATTAGGAGGAACCATGTCCGAACGTAAAGCCACCATCGCGAGCCGCGTCGGCCTGCACGCGCGCCCCGCATCCATCTTCGCGGCGGCCGTCGGCGACCTGACCCTCGAGGTCACCATCGCCCTCGAGACCGACCCGGCCGAGGACGCGATGGATGCCTCCAGCATCCTGTCGCTGATGAGCCTGGGTGCCTCCAATGGCGACATCGTTGTGCTGCGCGCCGAGGGCGACGGAGCCGATGTGGCTCTCGAATCCCTCGTCAAGCTCCTCGAAACGGACCTCGACGCCGAGTAGCACCCCCGACTGAAGGCACCTTCAATCCGCGCGAATCATGCCGGAGTGAGGGTGCCTTTTCGTGGGTCAGGCTTCGACGCCGGAGTCAGGCCCGGGCGGGCGTGACCAGGGTGATGAACGCGCTCAGCTGGGCCAGACTCTCCACACTCGAGGGCAGGGTCTCGGTCAGGGCCGGCGAGTAGACCAGCCAGGCCGCCCACTGGGCACGGGAGATGGCCACGTTGAGCCGGTTTGCCAGGAGCAGGAACTCGAGGCCGCGCGGCACGTCCTCTGCCGCGGAGGCGGCAAGCGAGACCACGGCGACCGCCGCCTCCCGGCCCTGGAACTTGTCGACGGTGCCCACCGGCACGTCACCCAGACCGGCCTGCACGAGGTGGCGGCGAAGCAGCTCGACCTGCGCGTTGTAGGGCGCCACGACGATCACGTCGCCCTGCGCCAGCGGTGCGCACCGGCCACCGGATGTCCAGGGTCGGCCGAGCAGACCGGTCACCAGTGAGACCACGGCTTCGGCCTCCTCCACCGACGAGGTGGAGTTGAACCGGTGCGGCACGGGCATCGGGTGCAGGCCCGGCTCCACTCCCTCGAGTCGGCGATCGGAGGGGTGCGAGCGCAGCCGCCCCTCGTAGGACAGCGCCGACACCGGAGCGCAGACCCTCGGATGCATGCGCCAGCTGGTCTTCAGAAAGTAGCCGAATTCCGGCGGGAGCACCTGGTGTCCGTCGCTGAGCCAGCCCAGAGCCGAGCCGTCGACCGGTTCGGGGTGCGTGCCCTGGCTGACCTGCGGCAGCTGTTGCGGGTCGCCGAGCAGCAGCAGGCGTTCGGCCGCGACGGCAGCTGCGATGGTGCTGGCGAGGGAGAACTGGCCGGCCTCGTCGATCACGAGCAGGTCGAGGGAGCCCCGCGGCACCCGGTCGGCGTTGCTGAAGTCCCAGGCGGTGCCGCCGAGCACCCAGCCGCCGGACTGGCCGGTGAACCGGGCGAAGGTCTTGGTATCCAGGAGGGTCCACGGCACCGGCTTTGTCTCGTCGCCCTTTTTCGCCTTCTTCCCGACCTGGCCGGGCTCCAGCCCCGCGTCGATTCCGGCGGCGAGTACGGCGCGGAGCATGTTCTCGACCGCGGCGTGGGACTGCGCGACGACGCCGACGCGCCAGCCGTGCCGCACGACGAGGTCGGCGATCACCCTCGAGCCGACGAAGGTCTTGCCGGTTCCGGGCGGGCCCTGCACCGCGAGGTAGGACCGGTCGAGCACGAGCAGGGTGTCCCGGATGGCGGTGCGCACATCCCCTTCACCATCACCCTCGCCGTCGCCGGGGCGCGCCGGCGGCTGCACCAGGGGCTGCGTCGGGCCGCTTGCCCCGAGCAACCGGGGCGGGCGTCGGCGCAGCAGGTCGAAGGCCGCGTCCGGCAGCGGTTCCGGCCACAGGGAGAGCACGGCGCGGCCCCACTCCGCGATCGCGGTCACCTGGCTCCCGGCTGGCGGCGGAGTGCCGGGGGTGAGGGCGATCGGCATTTCCCGGTGGGCGGGTGCATCGCGTTCGAGCACCTCCTCGACCAAATAGACCGACTCGTCGATCACGTCGATGATGGTCGCCCTGTTGTGCGCGGTGCGCGCTCCGGGGGCGTCGCTGCGGCTGATCGGCGGGTAGGGCAGGTCGTAGAGCAGGAACGGCTGCTGCCCGACCTTGAGCGAACTGCCCGGCGCGAGTGCCCCGGTCAGGCGCAGTACCCGGCGGTCGAGCGACTGGCGGCCTTCCCGGTGCCAGCCCAGGTGCAGGGCTGCTGTTTCGACGATGAGCACGTCCCTGGTGTCCGCCCAGTCGTCCACGGGCGCGCCCAGGCGACTGTAGTGGTCCCACCAGAACGATTTCTGCTCCCGCCGGTGGTAGTCGATCGCCGCCGAGGCGAGGGCGAGCGCGGTCTGGTCGGCGGTGCGCTCGGCCGGCGGAACGTCGGCAAGCAGCGCGGAGAGTTCCAGGTAGACCGGGTCCGGTTCCCGCACCGGCAGGGGCACGCCTGCCAGGGTCGCCGGCGACGCTGCGGTGGCGCCCGGCTGCTCGGCCGCGCGGGCCAGCAGCCAGTCGCGCAGGCGCAGGGTGGAACGGCAGTCGTACGCGTTGTAACGGGCGATGTCCGTGAGAATCTGCTCCGCGGCATCCGTCTGGCCGGCGGCCGACAGGGTGCGCGAGCGCACGTATTCGGTGATCGAATCGGCGGCGTTGGCCACGCCCTCGCGTTCCTCGAGCCCCATGTAGAGCGGTTCGAGCTTCTTGAGCGAGTAGCTGCGGCTGCCGATGCGCAAGCCCTGCCGCACGATCGGGTAGAGGTCAACGAGCACATTCCGGCGCACTAGGTCGTCGACCGCTTCTTCGCCGACCCCGTGCCGGGCGGCAAGGCCGAGCAGGTGGGTGCGCTCATAGGGGGCGTAGTGGTAGATGTGGAGCCCCGGATGCCGCGAACGGCGCTCTCGCACATACTCCAGGAAGTCGATCAGGGCCTGACGTTCCTCGGCGTGGTCGTGCGCCCAGAAAGTGCGGAAGGTGTCGTCCGGCACGGCCAGACCGAACAGATAGTCCAGCCCCCACGCTCCGTTGCCGGCCTCCTGGTAGAGCGGGTCACCCTCGAAGTCGAAGAAGATGTCCCCCGCGTCGGGTGCGGGCAGCGCCGCGAGGGCGGCCGGGTTGATGATCTCCCAGTTCAGTGGCCGGCCGGGGGCCCGGGAGGCGATCTGCAGCCGGGCCTGCCCCTGCAGTGTCGCCAGCGTGGTGTCCGACAAACCGGGGACGAGCTCGCGCCGCGCGGCGAGGTCGTCGATGGAGCGGACGCCCGCGGAGCGCAGCCGGGCGCGCTGGCCGAGCCGCAGGTTCGCGACCAGGAGCACGTCCCGGTGCTGCTGCACCTGCTCCTCGCACAGGTCACAGCGGCCGCAGGCGGCGTAGCGAGGGTCACCCCACGGGGTGGGTGCAGGGTCGGCGAGGCGTTCGTCGACCAGCCGCTCGAGGCGGGCGCGCCGGGCGCGGTAGACAGGCAGGATGTCCTTCAGCCGGTGCGAGCTGGTGCGGCCGTCGCCCAGCAGAAGGTGCACGTTCTCCCCCGTCGGGATGCCCACCCGCTGCAACTGGTCGCTATACGCCGCCAACTGCAGCAGCGCCGTGATCTTCGCCGAGCGTGCCAGCTTCGTGTCGTAGACCTCGTAGGTCGCGGCAGGGTCGGCGGGGTCGCTCTGGTCGCCGCTCCCGGTGCGGATGATGAAGTCCGCGTAGCCCAGGAATCGCCCGTCGAAGAACGCGGCCTGGAACACCACCTCGGCCCCTGCGCGCAGGGCCGCCTCGCTCATTTCAACGGCGGAACCGATGTCGACGAGGTCGCCACGTTCGATCTCGACGACGGTGCGGGTCGCGCGCAGCTGTTCGAGCATCCGCAGTTCGTGGGCGTCGCCCAGCTCGGCGGTGCGCTGGAGCATGGCGTCAGCGGCTGCCGGGGCGGCGTCGATGCGTCCCAGTTTCGCGTCGAGTCTGCGCAACAGTGCCCACTCGCAGGCGGCCGCGGCGCTGAGGTCGCTCGCCGAGTAGCCAACGGTGGCGGAGTCTGATAGGAACACGTTGATCTCCTTTTTGCGCACGCACAACCACACCGGAAGCGCTGGTCACGGTGGTTTCGAGGCTAGCTGAGACCACCGACCAGAACAGGGGGTGCCGCGCCCTTCCCCCTGCAGCCGTGCTCAACTAGGGTTGGCCTACACGCGGCAGACGAGGCTCCTGATGGCTGTCCGCGCTGCGGTTCACCGTTGATCCGATTCTGGCCGATTGCGGGCCCGATGTGCGACGACCGAGTGCCGTTTCCCTGCAACCAAGCGAAAAGGAACACACCGTGACTGACAGCCAGAACCCCGTACCCACTGCCAACGCCACCGGCCCCGACGCCCACAACATCAAGGACTGGACCGACCTCGGCAAGGAGATGTGGTCCTACCTGACCGGCAAGAGCGCCGCCATCAACTACAGCTTCATCGACATGACCGTGGAGGTGCCTCGCGACATCGGCCCCGACGCCCCCCGTGCCACCTGGAAGCTGAACGGCACCCTGCGGGTCACCACGAGCGAGGGTTCCGGCACCGAACCGCTCACCAAGTAGTCATGAGCCCCACCACCCGCCTGGACATCGACCTGGAGTTCTCCCTCGCGGAGCCGGGCACACCGGGCGACACCACGGAGGCGACCGGCGCCGAGCAGATGGGCGGAACAATCACGGCCAGCGGCCTCGACGTCGAGATCTTCTCCAGCAAGCCCGAGATGTTCGTGCGCACCAGCACGATGAAGCTGAAGCAGCTCCGCGGCCTGGCCGGCGCCCTGGCCGAACGCGGCCTGACCGTCTCCGTGTCCGGCCCCGACGGCCTGATCATCCGGCTGGGAGCCGTCAAGGCACCCGTCATCCAGCGCCTGCTGACCGGTTCGTCGCACATCACGCTCGGCAGCCGGGCCGCGCTGGTTCCGCTTCTGCGGCGGCGCAGTACCGCACCGAAAGCGGGCCTGACCCTGCCGTTGCCGCCGGGCACCCTGTTGCCATTGGTGCCGACCTTCGACCGGCGCATCCGTCGCCGGGTGACCACGACGCACTACACACCGGGGGCAGGCCGGCCCCGGCTGGTTTTCGTGATCGGCTCGGAGAACTGGAACGGTCAGATGCCGCGCGAGTTCGATCTGCTGCCGACGGTCACCACCATCGGTTCGGCCCCGGATGCCGACCTGCAGCTGGCCGGTCTGCACCCGTTCCATGCCGAAATCCGCCACGACGACAACGACGAGTACGTTCTGTATCCGCTCGGCGACGTTTCCGGCGGAGCCAAGCGAAATTACCGGGCGGACGAGCACGATGGGCAGGTCCTGCGCACCGGCGCCCGGATCGAGATGGGTCCGTGGCGCATGGCCTACTTCCGTGAGGAGTACGCCGACCACGGCCGCCCCTACGGCGGTCGCGTGGGCGGGGAGCTGTCCGTGCAAAAGCCGCAACCGAGCCGCCGCGCAGCCCGGTTGGAGCGCGAGGCCAACGCCGCCGCTGCCGGCACCACGAACGGCGGCATAGAGCCGACGTCCGCGCGGCCGGGGCCGGTGGACGACTCCGAGATCTAGGGGCAGGTCCGGGTCGACCGATCCTGGCCTCGCCACTCGCCGCGACGGATGCCGCCGAGCCACCCCGAACCAATTCGACGGATTTTGAGGAAAAAACGGGTTTACGGGCTCTTTGGGAGGGTCGTGGGCAAAATCCCCGTCGGATTCGTTCGGGCTGCGCGGTGGAGCACGGGGTGGCGGGTGGGGTGACGCGGGGGGTCGCGGGGGATGCAGAGCGCAGCTGTGCGGCTGCGGCTCTGGCGGGCCTTGTGGCCAACTCAGGAGATCCGTCCGGCCGGGACGGACATCCGCACCAATTCCGCACTGGTCCGCGGGAGCCGGCAATGCGGGCGACGGATGTCCTGAGTTGGCCACACGTGCAGGCTCGGCCGGGCCTGACCCACGGCGGAGCCCGGGATCCTCCCATCCTCGAAACCCGCTGGCCGTCAGGGACACGCAGCTAGACGGGCTCCCGCGAAGGCGGAGGCTGTGGCGAAGACGATTACGCCGAGAATCAGGATGCGCCGTCGACCGAACCGGTCGGCAAGCGTTCCGAACACCAGCAGCAGGGCCGCGAAAACCAGGGTGTAGCTCTCCTGCACCCACTGCACCTGGGTCGAGGTGATCGCCAGGTCGTCGACGATCGAGGGGATGGCCACGTTGATGATCGTGGAATCGACGATGATCAGGGCGACGGCGACGCTGATGAAGACGAGACCGGCCCAGCGTCGGCGCGCCGAGGTGACGCCCGCCGGGGTGACAGGCAGGGTGGCCGAATCGCTCACGCGGTGACCGATCGGGACGTGGCGGACGTGACGGACCTGGAGGTGCGCACGCGCACGGTGATGGTGACGATCAGGATGGCGGCCACGGCGACGATCGCCGCGATCGCCGTGGGAGCAGAGAGCAGGGTGCCGGCCAGCCGGGCCACGGCCACCCAGGCCAGGCCCCAGCACAGCGACGCGGCCGGGGCGAGGCGGCCGTGGCCGTAGAGCGCGAGGACTACGCCGACCAGCCCGGCGACGGCGATGACCAGCACCGCCCACAGGTCCGCGCTGAGGCCGAAGCCTTCGAAGCCGGAGGCGACGAGCACCGCGGTGACGTTGGCGGCGGTGGCGATGGCCACCCAGCCCAGGTATAGGCCCACGGTGCCGTCGGCGACGATCGTCTCAATCAGGTTTTTGGGCCGGGTGCGGAGCGTGAGCTGGAACGCCCGGATCAGCACGACCAGCAGAAGCACGATCACGGGCACACTGAGCCAGAGCAGGTCGAACTGGATGCTCAGGATCCAGACGGCGTTCAGCACGAGCGACGCGGCGATCGGGTAGCCCAGGGCGCGTTGGCGGGCATCCGTTTTCTGCGCCGGCATGAATTGCCACAGGGCGTAGGCGATGAGGCCGAGGTAGATCGCGGTCCAGATGCCGAAGGCCGGCCCGTCGGGGGCGATCGGGGTCGCGTCGGCGGCGAGCGCACCGCCTGACGCGTTCTGGATCGGGGTTCCGCCGGCGGCCCCGGATCCGATGAACGATCCGACGACGGCCAGGATCGCGCTCACCAGCACCACCGTTTGACGCAGTGGATCGCTGCTCTTATTCATCTCGGTCTCCCAACGATCAGCTAGCGTTATAATCATCGGTTTCATCCTGACCTCCTCCGCCCCCTGGAGTATGCGAAACTGCCGCATGCGCATCAACGGAGTGCACCACATCGCCATTATCGCCAGCGACTACGACGTGTCCAAGGCCTTCTACCTCGACGTTCTCGGCTGCACGCTCGAAGCGGAATACTTCCGGGCCGCGCGCCGGTCGTGGATGGGCAAGCTTGCCTTGAACGGCCACTACCTGATCGAACTGTTCTCTTTTCCCGACACCCCGCCTCGGAGGAGCGGCCCGGAAGCGCTCGGGCTGCGCCACCTCGCGTTCGAGGTCGACGACGTGCCGGCCGCCCGCGACGAGCTGATCGTTAAGCACGTCGAGGTTGAGGAACTGAGGGTGGACCCGAACACCGGCAAAGCGATGTTCTTCTTTCGCGACCCCGACGGGCTGCCGCTGGAGATCTACGAGCGCTGAGTCCGGACGCTATTGCTCCGGGCTGCTATTGCTCGGTCACCAGGTGGAAGACCACTCCGTCATCCTGCACGGACACGCGCAGGCGGTCGAGACCGGAGACCACCAGGTCGGCCTCCAGGTCGGCGGCCCGATGGGTGCCGACGACGCCGATCGTGGCGCAGCCGGCGGCGCGGGCGGCGGCAAGGCCGGCTGGGGCATCCTCGACCACGACGCAGCGGGCCGGGTCGACGCCGAGGCGTTCGGCCGCCAGCAGGAACGGCTCGGGGAACGGCTTGCCGCGGCTGGTGTCGTCGATGGTCACCACCGTGAGCGGTGCAGGGAAGCCGGCGGCGTCCAGGCGCACCAGGCACAGCTGCCGGGCACAGGACGTGACGATCGCCCGGCGGGCCTCGGGGATGCTCGCCATGAGTTCCGCCGCGCCGGCCAGGATCCTGACACCAGCCGTGTCGGCCAGTTCGAACTCGGTGAGCCGGGTGACGGATGTCTCGACCAGTTCCTCCGGCACCAGGGTCGCGATCATCTGACGCGCCGGCACCCCGTGCTCGGGGCCGGTGAACGACGGGCCGAGGCCGACCTCGGCACCCCAGCGCAGCCAGGACCGGGTGACCGCCTGAGTGGAGTCGACCAGGGTGCCGTCCATGTCGAAGAGCACCGCCTGGAAGACCTGCCCCTGCAGGGCCTCCTCTCGGGAGGTTTCGAGCGGGGCGATTCCGGGCTGCGTCATTGTGGTTCCATTCGTCTCTGGGCTGGTACCCCTCAAGTCTGCGCCCTCACGGAACTACGCTATGACTCATGACCACTCCTCCCCGCGCGGTGCAGAAGCCACAGCAGCGCAATTTCCATGACGACGTGTTCACCGACAACTACGAATGGCTGCGCGACAAGGACAGCCCCGAGGTGATCGCACACCTCGACGCCGAGAACACCTTCACGGATGCCCACACCGCCCACCTGGCCCTGCTGCGGGAGCAGATCTTCGAGGAGATCAGGGGCCGCACCCAGGAGACCGACCTCAGCGTTCCGGTGCGACAGGGCCACTGGTGGTACTACACCCGCACGGTCGAGGGGAAGGAATACGGCATCCACTGCCGTGCGCCGATCTCCGCGCCGGACGACTGGACCCCGCCGGTGCTTCCCGAACAGATCCCCGAACAGACCAGCGGGCAGGCGAGCGGGACCGCCGGACTCCCGGACGAGCAGCTCGTGCTCGACGACAACGCCGAGGCGGCCGGCCACGAGTTCTACTCGCTCGGCAGCACCGACGTGAGCGGCGACGAGAGCCGGCTGCTCTACGCCGTCGACACCGAGGGCGACGAGCGATACACCCTGCGCGTGCGCGACATCGCGACCGGCGAGGACCTCGCGGACGAGATCCCGAACACCGGCGAGGGGGCACTGTTCGACCCGAGCGGCCGCTACATCTTCTATACGACCGTGGACGACGCCTGGCGGCCCGACACCGTGTGGCGGCACGAGGTGGGAACCGCGGCCGCCGCCGACGTGTCGGTCTTCCACGAACCCGACGAGCGCTTCTGGGTGGGCATCGGCCTCACCCGCAGCCGCAGGTTCCTGCTGATCGAGGCCGGCTCGAGTGTGACCACCGAGACCCGGCTGCTCGACGCCGTCGACCCGACCGGCGAGTTCGCCCTGGTCTGGCCGCGGCTGGACGGCGTCGAGTACGACGTGGAGCACGCCGTGCTGGGCGGCGAGGATCGCCTGCTGATCGTGCACAACCACCACGCGGTCAATTTCGAGCTGGTCAGCGTCTCCGTCGCCGACCCGCGGGGTGAGAAACGGATTCTGCTGCCCCACGATACGGCCGTGCGCCTCGAGAGCGTCGACGCATTCCGGGACTTCGTGGTGGCCGAATACCGGCGGGACGGGCTCACCCGCGTTGCCGTGAGCGCCGAGGCACCCGACGAGGAACTCGATTTCGTCGAGCTCGGCTTCGAGGAACCGCTGTACTCCGTGGGCACGTCGGCCAATCCCGAGTGGGACACGCCGACCATCCGTCTCGGTTACACCAGCTTCGTCACGCCGTCGACGGTCTACGACCACGTGGTCGCCACCGGCGAGCGCCGGCTGCTGAAGCAGCAGCCCGTGCTCGGCCGCTACGACCCGACCCTGTTCGAGCAGCGCCGCGAGTGGGCCACCGCCGCCGACGGCACGCGCATCCCGATCTCCCTCGTCTACCGGCGCGACCTGGTCGCTCCGGGAACTCCCGCCCCGACCCTGCTCTACGGCTACGGCTCCTACGAGATCAGCATCGACCCGTCGTTCAGCATCGCCCGGCTCAGCCTGCTCGACCGCGGCATGATCTTTGCGATCGCCCACGTGCGGGGCGGCGGCGAGCTGGGTCGACTCTGGTACGAGAACGGCAAGAAGCTGCACAAGCGCAACAGCTTCACGGACTTCGTCGACAGCGCCCGGCACCTGATCGACCAGGGTTACTCCAGTCCCGACCGGCTCGTCGCCGAGGGCCGGAGTGCCGGCGGCCTGCTGATGGGCGCCGTGGCGAACCTGGCCCCGGAACTGTTCTCGGGCATCCTTGCCGGGGTGCCGTTCGTGGACGCGCTGACATCGATCCTGGACCCATCGCTGCCGCTGACCGTGATCGAGTGGGACGAGTGGGGCGACCCGCTGCACGACCCTGAGGTGTACGCGTATATGCGCGGCTACTCCCCCGTGGAGAACGTGCGCGACACGCAGTACCCGCGGATACTCGCCGTGACCAGCCTCAACGACACCCGAGTGCTCTACGTCGAGCCGGCCAAGTGGGTGGCCCGGCTGCGCGAGGTGGGAGCGGATGTTCTGCTGAAGACCGAGATGTCGGCCGGCCATGGTGGGGTGTCCGGCCGGTACAGCCGCTGGCGTGAGACGGCGTTCGACTTCGCCTGGATCATCGATGCCGCCAGGGCGCATCCGTCGAGGGAAGCAGCGGTCACCGCGGTAGCTGTGTGAGCCTCAGCAGTTTTCCGGCGCATTCTCCGTCGAATCGGTTCAACCGCGGACACTGCGCTCCGACCGCGCTGCCCACATGAGAGCATGGAGCCATGTCTGACGCCGGGTCTCCCCCGGCGCGGGTGGACTGGAAGCGGATCGCGGGACCCCCGCCCGGCGAACCGGGTGGGACCGCCGATCCGCCCGTTCCGATGGGCCTCCAATTCGAGCTGCGCGAGCAGACGCCTCGCACGAACGACCGCTGGCGAGGTGCGACGGCCCGGCCGGTCACGAACGTGCGCCCCGGGCAGGGCGAGATCCGGCTCGGGGTGCGCCCGGTCATCCGAAGCGCCCGAGGCAACTGGGTGCGCGCGGACGTGGCGTGGAACCAACTGGGCTTCCACCGCAACCGCCTCAACCTCAACCGCGAGCACCACCGCTGGCTGAGCCAGATCCTGGCCCTGCACCGGGCCGTGCGCGGCGTCTACACCAGCCAGGAGACGGACTGGATCTACCTCGACGACTTCGCCAGCCCGCTGCTCTGGACCCTCTTCGACGAGGCCGAGACCCTGGGGCTGCGTCTCGTGGGCAGCACGAAGGATGCCACGGTCAGCGTGGGCCGCGCGGCCCACGTGAGCCTCGACGCAAGCCGGAACGCCGCCGGCACCGAGGGTCTGCTCCTGACCACCCGGCTCCTGTTTGACGGCACCCCGCATCCCCCCGAGCATTCCGGGGCGATCGGCGGCCACGGGATCTACGGCTATGCCCTCGGGCCGCGCCCGGTGTTCACCCTGGCCCCGACCGTCGACGGTCCGCTCACCGCCGAGCAGCGCCGGCTGCTCGGTGCGCCCGGCACGGTTCTCGTGCCGGCCGACGAGACGGCCGAGTTCCTGAGCGACTTCTATCCGGCGCTGCGGCGTACCCTGCCGGTGACCAGCACGGATGGCTCCGTGCGCTTCCCCCAGACCGACCCACCTCTGCTCGTGCTCACCGCCTGGTTCCGGCCGAGGCAGGCGCTGGAGCTGGCCTGGCATTGGGAGTACCGCGAGGGTGCCCTGCTGAAGAAGCTGCCCGTGCTGTCATCCACGTCCACATCCACGTCCACGCCCACGTCCACGTCCACGTCTTCGTCTCCCTCGAACGGAAGCCGCGACGAGCCCACCGAACGGGTCATCCACGAGCGGGCCAGGCGCCTCCTCGAGGAGGCCGGCCACACCGGCGCAGGCCCGGCCGCGACATCGATCACGCTGCGCGGCATCGATGCGGCCGAGGTGGCCGAACGTGCGCTCCCGCGGCTGGAGACGCTGCCCGGCGCGCGCGTGGACATCCGCGGCACCCGGCCCGACTACCGCGAATTGACCGAGACTCCTGAGCTGACAATCAGCACGGTCGAGACGGACCAGCGGGACTGGTTCGACCTGGGCGTGATCGTCACGATCAATGGTCGGAGCGTGCCGTTCGGCCCGCTGTTCAAGGCTTTGGCGAAGGGGCAGGCGAAGCTCCTGCTGGTCGACAACAGCTATCTGTCGCTGCGGCAGCCGGCGTTCGAGCGCCTGCACGAGCTGATCACCGAGGCCCGCGCCCTGCAGGAATGGGACACCGGCCTGCGCATCAGCCGCTACCAGGCTGCCCTCTGGAGCGACTTCGAGGACCTCGCCGACGACACCGAGCAGGCCGTGGCGTGGCGGGCGGCCGTGTCCGGGCTGATCGGCTTGTCCAAGGGCGCCGACGACGCCGAGCACGCCCCGCCCGCCCCGCTGCCGGCCGCCGTGCACGCCACCCTGCGCCCATACCAGGCGCAGGGCTTCACCTGGCTGACCTTCCTCTGGCAGCACCAGCTGGGCGGAATCCTCGCCGACGACATGGGCCTCGGCAAGACCCTGCAGACGCTCGCACTCCTGGCGCATGCGACCGCCCACCCGGCCGAGCCGGCCCAGCGGCGGCCGTTCCTGGTCGTCGCCCCGACATCCGTCGTCGCCACCTGGCGTTCCGAGGCCGCCCGCTTCACGCCCGGCCTCGACGTTCGGGTGATCACAGGCACCGAGGCGGCCGGCGGCATCCCGCTGACGGATGCCGCGGCCGGCGCCGACGTCGTCGTCACCTCCTACACGCTGTTCCGTCTCGACTTCGAGGCCTACCAGGCGCACGGCTGGGCCGGGCTGATCCTGGACGAGGCACAATTCGTGAAGAATCGCGCCACCCGGGTGCACCTGTGCGCCCGCGACCTGACGACGCCGTTCAAGCTCGCGCTCACGGGCACGCCGATGGAAAACAGCCTGCTCGAGCTGCATGCCCTGTTCGCGATCGTGGCACCGGGCCTGTTCCCCTCTCTTCGGCGGTTCACGGAGGAGTACGTGCGCCCGATCGACCGCGGCGACACCCCCGAGGTGCTCACGCGGCTGCGCCGGCGCATCCGCCCACTGTTGCTGCGTCGCACCAAGGCGGTCGTCGCCCCCGAGCTGCCGCCCAAACAGGAGCAGGTGCTTGAGATCGAGCTGAACCCCCGGCACCGCGCGCTCTACGACACGTTCCTGCAGCGGGAACGGCAGAAGCTGTTCGGCCTGATCGACGACCTCGACAAAAACCGGTTCATCGTGTTCCGCTCGCTGACCCTGCTGCGGCTGCTCAGCCTGGACCCGTCCCTGGTCGACGAGAAGTACACCGGAGTGTCGTCCAGCAAACTGGACGCCCTCTTCGAACAGCTGGGTGACGTCGTCGCCGAAGGTCACCGTGCGCTCGTCTTCAGCCAGTTCACGTCGTTCCTGAAGAAGGCGGCCGCGCGGCTCGAAGCCCGGGGCATCCCTTACTGCTACCTCGACGGGTCCACCCTGCGCCGCTCCGAGGTGATCGACCGGTTCAAGACCGGCAGTGAGCCGGTGTTCCTGATCAGTCTGAAGGCCGGCGGGTTCGGCCTCACCCTGACCGAGGCGGACTACGTCTTCCTGCTCGACCCATGGTGGAACCCGGCCACCGAGACGCAGGCCATCGACCGCACCCACCGCATCGGCCAGACGAAGAACGTGATGGTCTACCGAATGGTCGCCACCGGCACCATCGAGGAGAAGGTCATGGCCCTGCAGAAACAGAAGGCCGAGCTCTTCGACCAGGTGCTCGGCGACGCCCCAGCGGATGCGCCGGGGTTCAGTGGAAACCTCACGGCCGACGACATCCGCAGCCTGCTGGGGAGTTAGACGGACAGCTCCCGGGCGATCTCCGCCGCCCATTCGTCGATCGCGACCCAGTTGCGGAAGTCACCCTCGGGCAGCAGCTCGCGCCCACTCGGGATGCGCCGCACAAGTTTGTCCCGGCGGCCGAGCACGGCCGGGTCGAGCGCACCGAAGAACACCCGCATTCCGCGCGGCTGGAGCGACTGGCCGAACTCCTCGAACTGCTTCGGCTCACTCTCCTTGAGTAGATCCCGCCCCTGGGCGTCCTTGCCCGCGGTGCCCAGCGGCCCGCTGCTGAACAGCCACACCGGATGCGCCGTGATCAGTTCCTGGTGGCGCCGCACGAACTCCGTCGCGTCCTTGCGCCACGACCCCATGTAGGCGGAACTGCCGATCACGAAGGCGTCGTACCCGTCCACCTGGTCAACGGATGCGACCGGCCGGGCCACGGCATCTTGCCCTGCCTCCCGCAGTTTGCGGGCGATGCGCTCGGCGATTCCCTCGGTGGCACCGTACTTGCTCGAAAACCCCACCAGTGTCGTCATGATTGCCTCCAGCTCGTCGGTCGTTCACTCAATCGTAGGGCGGTGCGCCGCCGCGCCCGCCCACGATTCCCATCCCCAATCGAGCGGGTCGGTTGGTTCTCCGTCTCGCACCGCTGCTAATCTGAATTTAGATAACGTGGGGGTTCCGTGCAGTTGAATTCAGGGGCGCCCTACGGCCGCCTAGTTCGAGGTTTCTTTACCAGGAGCGCCTCCTGGCCCGCCTGGCTGATGGCCGTGTTCCTCGGCAGCTACGTCATCGGCCTGCTGATGCCCGACGACGGGTTCCACCTCTTCGTCGACGGCTGGCTGGCGTCCCTCCTGAAGTTGTCCTTGGTCGTCGTGTGCTGGGCCGCCGTGATGCGTAAGCGCTCGCGGAGCCGAGTGCGGATCGCGGCCAACGGTCTGACGCGATTCCGGCATCCCGAACTCCTGCTCACGGCCGCGGCGGTCACCATCATCGCGATCGTCGATTCCTACTCCTTGTGGATGCTGATCTGGGGCGCCGAGATGTTCCCCCGCGTGAGCGAGGTCGGCTACTTGCTGTTCTTCGCCCTCATGCTGGCCGTGCTGGTCATCATGGTGCGCCGCCAGCTGCGCGGCATGGTCTGGTCGGTGGTGCTGGACAGCGCCATCGGTGCACTCGGCGCGGCCTCGGTGCTGGCCGTGCTGCTCGGCCCGATGGCGAACTCACTCGACGCGGCCGGGGCGAACAAGGCCATCGCCGCCGCCGTCGCCTACCCGCTGTTCGACCTGCTGCTGGTTGCCGTCGTCGTCGCGCTCACCACCTCGCAGGGCCCGATTGCCGGCCGCCGTTGGATCCTCCTCGTCTTCGGCCTGCTGATTTTCACGTCGACCGGTCTCGTCTTCGCGATGCTCGAAACCAGGTACGTTCTCGGCACTCCTCTGGACGCCGGCTGGGCCGTGGGGCTGGCCCTGATCGCGGTGTGGGCGGATGCCTCGTCGCGGCCCGATCTGGTTCAGAACAACTCCTCCAACGGCGTGGCGGCCCTGGCGCTGCCGGCGGTGTCGACCGCAGCCGGCCTGGGTGTGCTGCTCCTCGCCAGCCAGACGCCGGTTCCCCACATCGCGGTCGGGCTGGCGGCGGCGACCCTGGCCCTCGCAGCCGTTCCCCTGGTCTCCCGGCAGGTGGCCCTGCGTCGCCAGTCCAAGACCGACGAACTGACCGGTCTGCCGAACCGGCGTGCGCTGTACGCCGAGGTCTCGTCGAGACTGGCCGACGACAGGAGCCGGAACCGGGCGCTGCTGCTGCTGGACCTGGACCGCTTCAAAGAGGTCAACGACAGCCTCGGGCACGACGCCGGCGACCGGTTGCTCGTGCAGGTCGGCCGTCGTCTGCTGGAAGGAATGCGGTCCGGTGACCTGCTCGCGCGGTTGGGCGGCGACGAGTTCGCCATCCTGCTCGAGCACACCGACCAGGTGGAGGCCGAGGCGGTGGCCAACAAACTCCGGGCCACCCTGGCCCAGCCGTTCACTCTGGAAGGCATCTCCCTGCAGACCAGCGCGAGCATCGGAATCGCCCTCTACCCCAACCAGGGCGATGACCTGACCGCACTGCTGCGCAAGGCCGACATGGCGATGTACAAAGCGAAGGCGACCCACAGCGGCCACCACGTCTACCGCAGCGCGGACAACCGCCACGGTGACGCCCGGCTGCGCACCCTGCAGGAGTTGCGCCTCGCCCTGACCGAGGACCAGCTGGTTCTGCACTACCAGCCGAAGATCTGCCTGAAGACCGGATTCGTCTCCGGCGTCGAGGCCCTCGTGCGCTGGAACCACCCCGAGCGGGGCCTGCTGTTTCCCGACCAGTTCCTGACCCTGGTCGAGGAGGCCGGCCTCATGCACGCGCTGACCCAGGAAGTTCTGCGGAAGGCGTTGGACCAGTCCGTGCTCTGGTCGGCCCAGGCCCGCACCCTGACGGTTGCGGTGAACGTGTCCGCCAGCTCACTGATCGACGCCGATCTGCCCGAACGGGTGGGCACCATGCTGTCGGCCCGCGGGCTTCTGCCCACCGCGCTGATGCTCGAGATCACCGAGGACTTCCTGATGGCCGACCGCGACCGAGCCCGGGACATCCTGACTCGGTTGCGCGCCAGCGGTATCCGGATCTCGGTCGACGACTTCGGCACCGGATACAGTTCGCTCGCCTATCTTCGTGACCTGCCCATCGACGAGCTCAAGCTGGACCAGTCCTTCATCTTCCCGATGGCCGACGACGCCCGGGCCGCCGCGCTGGTGGCCTCCACGATCGACCTCGCGCACGGCCTCGGCCTGAAAATGGTCGCCGAGGGCGTGGAGAACAGCGTCGCCTACGACGAGCTGGTGCGCTACGGCTGCGACTTCGCCCAGGGATACTTCATGTCACGCCCCATCTCCGCCGCGGCACTCGACGAGTGGCTGATCGCCCGGCAGAGCGCGGCGGCCCTGCCATGACCGGCAGCACCCGTGAGCGGTTCCGCTTCGGCGCGCTGACGCTCATGCTGGTCCTGGTCATCGCCTATACCCTCGGTCTGGCCCTGAAGGGCGATGACTTCAGCCCGCTGGTCGACGGCTGGCTCGCCATGCTCTCGGTGTGGGCACCCGTGCTCGTGGGCTGCGCCGCCGTCTACCGGGTCGGGCGCGGGCAAATCGAGGTGGGCCTCGCCACCGCCGCTCTGACCATGAACGCCCTGGCGGACGCCTATTACCTCGTCAGCGCGGATGCCGACGGTGTGTCACCGTTCCCGTCGCCGGCCGACATCGGCTATCTGCTGTTCTACCTGCTCCTGCTCTGGGCGCTGGCGGTGCTCGTGAACCGGCAACTGCGCGGATCGGCCTGGTCCGTCTTCCTGGACACCGCCGTGGGTTCGCTGGGTGCCGCCGCAGTGCTGGCCGTCATCCTCAGCCCCGTCTTCGATTCCGCCGCCGCGGACCCGCTCAGCCTCGGCGCTGTCATCGCGGCCGCCTATCCGGCGCTCGACCTGCTGGTGGTGGCGGCGATCGCCGGGATCGTGGCGTCGCACGGCCCGGATGCCGGCAAGCGCTGGATGCTCCTCGTCGCCGGCCTGGTGGTCTTCGCCGGCGCCGACACCGTCTTCGCGCTGCAGGGTGACCTGTACAGGGTGGGCACCCCACTCGACGCGACCTGGAACATCGGGGTCGTACTGATTGCGCTCTGGGTGGACAGCACCTCCCTCCCGCGCCCGGTGCGGGATCGCAGGGCCACGGCCACAACCGTGTCCGCTCTGGCCGTGCCGATGGTGTCGACGATCGCCGGACTGGGGGTTCTGATCCTCGCCAGCCAGGTCACGGTGTCAAACCTCTCCGTGGTCCTGGCCGGGGCAACCATGACGCTGGCGGTAGTGCCGCTGGCCGGCCGGCAACGGGTTCTGAACCTGCTGGCGCGAACGGACGACCTCACCGGTCTGCGCAACCGTCGCGCATTCAACGCGGACGTGCCCACCCGCCTGGCCGCGGTCGAGGGCCGGAAGAATGCCCTGCTGCTGCTGGACCTTGACCGGTTCAAGGAGGTCAACGACAGCCTCGGCCATGACGTCGGTGACCGGCTGCTGATCCAGGTCGGCATCCGTTTGAACCGGCAGCTGCGTGCCGGCGACCTCCTGGCCCGCCTCGGAGGCGACGAGTTCGCGATCCTGCTCACGGACTCCGCGCGGGAGGATGCCCTGACGGTGGCCGTCAAACTGCGTGCCGCGCTGGCCGAGCCGTTCATTCTGGAGGGCATCACGCTGCAGACCAGCGCCAGTGTCGGGATCTCCCTCTATCCCGACCAGGGCAAAGACCTGACGGCGCTGCTCCGCAAGGCCGACATGGCCATGTACAAGGCGAAAACGAGCCGCAGTGGCCACCACGTGTACGACAGCGACGACGACAGCCATGGCGAGACCCGGCTGCGCACCCTGGCCGAACTGCGCCTCGCTCTCATCGATGAGCAGCTGGTGCTGCACTATCAGCCCAAGGTCGACCTCGGCAGCGGGGCGGTGCGGGACGTCGAGGCCCTCGTGCGCTGGAACCACCCCGAGCGCGGCCTGCTGCCGCCCGATCAGTTCGTGCCGATCATCGAGGAGGCCGGGCTGATGCACACTCTGACGCAGGTCGTGCTGCGGCAGGCGCTGGACCAGGCGGTGCTCTGGCAGGCGCAGGGGCGTCCGCTGACCATCGCCGTGAACCTGTCGGCCAGCTCACTGGTCGACACGGAACTGCCGGACCGGATCGGTGCCATGATCGCCGCCCGCGGTCTGCCCTCGTCGATCCTGGCCCTGGAAATCACCGAGGAATTCCTGCTCAATGACCGGGGCCGGGCCCGCGGCATCCTCACCCGGCTACGCGAGCAGGGCATCCGCATCTCCGTCGACGACTTCGGCACCGGCTACAGTTCGCTCGCCTACTTGCGCGATCTGCCCATCGACGAGCTCAAGCTCGACCGATCCTTCGTCTTCCCGATGGCCGGCGATGCCCGAGCCGCGACCCTGGTGTCCTCGACGATTGCGCTGGCCCACAGTCTGGGGCTGCGCATGGTGGCCGAGGGCGTGGACAGCGGCGCCGCCTACGACCAGCTGGTCGGCTTCGGCTGCGACTTCGCGCAGGGCTTCCACCTGTCGCAGCCGGTTTCCGCCGCCGCGCTGGACACCTGGCTCGCCGACCGACGAGTCGCAGATACCGAGTCGGCGCACGCGCGTGACGTCGCACCCGCCGTGCCGCCCGGTGACCTTGTCGCGGAGCCAGCCGAGGTGTAGGCCTGTTTGCGCACCCTGTCCACGATCGGGGTGGGGGCGCATCCGTCGGACACGCCGCCCTACGATCAGATGAGCTTCCGCTTCAGGGGCGGGTTCCCCGGCTACGCGTTGGAGTTCGTGCCCGAACTCGACGGTGACGCCAGCGGACTGCCGATCCCCATGCCCGGCACCAGCCGCATCCTGCGGGTCGTCTTCACCGCGGCGCAGGCGCACACCGAACAGGGCCAGTCGAGCGTCGACTCGGCGCCGCCCGCCTTCATCGACTACGACGCGATCACCCGCTACGCTCCGGCCGGAGACTTCGAGGGCTACGTGACCTACGGGATCGGCGTCGGCCGCCCGGCCCCGGTTCTACACTGGGTGAAGCCGCGGGCCAGACCGACCCGGCACTCCCGGAAACGAGGAACCCACCCGATGGACGCGTCTGCTCAATCGGAGAAATCAGCTCAATCGGAAGAACCGAACCCGATCGACCGTCTCGCGGTCGATCCCGCCGTTACCGATGCCACCGAGATCGCCCGCCGGCTCGAGACCGACGCCGCCCGGGGCCTCACCGGCGCCGAAGCCGCGCGCCGCCTCGTGGCCGAGGGCCCGAACGAGCTGCGCGGCGTGCGCCCGGTGCCGTTCTGGCGCCGGATCCTGGCCCAGTTCAACGACCCGCTGATCTACCTGCTGCTGGTCGCCACCGCGGTGTCGTTCGGCGCCTGGCTGATCGAGGGGGCACCCGGCCTGCCCGTGGACGCCATCGTGATCGCCGTGATCGTAGTGCTCAACGCCGTGCTCGGCCTGGTGCAGGAGGCGCGCGCCGACAACGCCGTGGCCGCCCTGTCCACCATGACAGCGGCATCCTCGACCGTCCTGCGCGACGGCCTGCTCGCCACCGTGCCCAGCACTGACCTGGTGCGCGGCGACCTGCTGGTTCTGGGTGAGGGCGACAGCGTGGGGGCGGATGCCCGCCTCACCGAGGCGAGTTCGCTGCGGATCGCGGAGGCCTCCCTCACCGGCGAAAGCGAGGCCGTCACCAAGAACCCGCGCACCCTTCCCGCCGCGGCCGCCCTCGGCGATCGCCTGAACATGGTCTTCAAGGGCACCGCCGTCAGCCAGGGCGTCGGCCGCTGCATCGTCACCGGAACCGGCATGGACACCGAGGTCGGCGCCATCGCCACGATGCTTGACCGCACCGAGGCTCACCCCACCCCGTTGCAAACCGAGATCGGCCACATCGGCAGGCTGCTCAGCGTCGTCGTGATCGCGATCGCCACGGTCGTGATGCTCACCGTCGTGCTCGTGCAGGGCGTGTCCACGCCCGCCGACTTCGTGACCGTGTTCCTGCTCGGGGTGTCCCTCGCGGTCGCAGCCGTTCCCGAGGGGCTGCCGGCGATCCTGTCGGTGATCCTCTCCATCGGGGTACAACGGATGGCGCGGCAGAACGCCGTTGTCAAGAACCTGAAATCCGTGGAGACCCTGGGCTCCGCATCCGTGATCTGTTGCGATAAGACCGGCACGCTGACCCGCAACGAGATGACGATCCAGCAGCTGCTGACCGCCTCCGGCCGGGTAGACGTGACCGGGGTGGGCTACCGCCCCGAGGGCGAACTGCGCCAGGGCGCCGAGCCGCTCACAGACCCGGCACTCCGCTTTGAGGCCCAGCTGGTGCTGGGCGTCGGTTCCCTCGCCGGCAACGCCCAGCTGACCGAGCAGGACGGCGAGTGGGAGATCCAGGGTGACCCCACGGAGGCCGCGTTCCTGGTGGCCGCGGCCAAACTCGAGGGCACCACCGAGCACATGGCCCGGTTCGAACGTCGGGGTGAGATGCCCTTCACCTCGGAACGCAAGATGATGTCCACCCTGCACCAGGCGACCGGCGACGGCAGTCTGCGCATCTTCAGCAAGGGCGCGCCCGACGTGCTGCTCGAGCGCTGCGCCTACGTGCAGGTCGGCGAGACGGTCGTACCTCTGACCGCCGAGCAGCGGCCACGGTTGCTCGCCGACATCCAGGCGCTCTCGGCCCAGGCCTTCCGCACCCTGGGTGTCGCCTACCGACGCGCCGACGAGAACACGGCCCCGCTGGACGAGGCCGACGAGCAGGGCCTGATCTACGCCGGGGTGGTCGGCATCATCGACCCGCCCCGCGCCGAGGTGACGTCAGCCGTCCAGGAAGCCCACCGGGCGGGCGTGCGCGTGATCATGATCACGGGCGACCACCCCGCCACGGCCGCGCGGATCGCGAGCGACCTGGGGATCGTCGAACCGGGGGCGACGGCGCTGGCGGGAGCAGACCTCGACCACCTCGACGAGCCGGGGCTGCGGGAGGCGGTGCGCGGCACATCCGTGTTCGCCCGCGTCTCCCCGCGGCACAAGCTGCGGATCGTCGACGCCCTGCAGGCCAACGGCGACATCGTGGCGATGACCGGCGACGGCGTCAACGACGCCCCGGCCCTGAAGTCCGCCGACATCGGCGTGGCCATGGGCATCACGGGCACCGAGGTGACCAAGGAGGCCGCGAAGATGATCCTGGTCGACGACAACTTCGCCACCATCGTCGCCGCGGTGCGGGCCGGCCGGGTCATTCTCGACAACATCAAGAAGTTCCTGCGGTACCTGCTGTCCTCGAACATGGGCGAGGTGCTCACCGTGTTCCTCGGCGTGCTCCTCGCCGGGGTGCTGGGCCTGACCGGCGCCAGCAGCGAGACCGTGGTGCTGCCCCTGCTGGTCACCCAGATTCTCTGGATCAACCTGATCACCGACTCCGGTCCGGCCCTGGCGATGGGCGTCGACCCGGAGATCGACGACGTGATGGCCCGCCCCCCGCGCGGGATCAACGACCGTATGATCGACCTGCGCATGTGGGTGGGCATCATGTCGACCGGCCTGGTGATGGCGGTGGTCACCCTCGCCACGATCGACCTGTTCCTGCCCGGCGGGCTGCTGCCGGCGCTGGAACCCGGCACCGACGGCCTCACCGTGGCCCGCACCGCGGGGTTCACCACCCTGGTCTGCGCCCAGCTGTTCAACACGCTCAACGCGCGCTCCGAGCTGACCACCGCGTTTCACCGGCTGTTCGTGAATCCGTGGCTGTGGGGGGCGATCCTGCTTGCGATCCTGTTGCAGGTGGCCGTGGTCGAACTCCCGCTCCTGCAGACCGCGTTCGGCACCACCTCGATGGACCCTCTGCACTGGGCTGTCTGCGTGGGCATGGCATCCGTCGTGCTGTGGGTCGAGGAACTGCGCAAGTGGATCCTGAGGGTGCGCGCCTGACCTCGCCCGTTCCGTGCTCGCCGCGTGCGATCACGTTTTCGCAAAGCGCATTACGATCGGGGCATGAGCCTGTCAGGACCACCGGAACCCACGGCGACGGAGCCGGCATCCGCGCCCCGCCGCAACGAAACGGATGTCCAGCGCCTCGACCGCAATTGGCTCTCGCTGTTGCAGGAGCTCAGGGTCACCCAGACGGGCACCCAGATCGTGGGTGGTTTTCTGCTCGCCCTCGCCTTCCAACCGCGGTTCACCGAACTCGACCTGTACCAACTGACCGTGTATCTGATTCTTGTCGCCACGGCCACCACCACCACCGTTCTGGCGCTCGGGCCGGTCAGCCTTCACCGGCTGCTTTTCGGGAAGCATGCGATGAAGCAGATCGTGCGGATCGCCGACGTGCTCGTGCGGGCCACACTGGTCGGTGTCGCCGTGATCCTCGCCGGCACCACCCTGCTGGTCTTCGACGTGGTGCTGGGCCGAACGGCCGGTCAGGTGGCCGGGGCCGCGGTGCTTCTGGTCATCGTGGCGGTCTGGCTGGTCCTGCCGCGCCGGGCGAAGCGCTGAGGACGACGCGCTGAGGACGACGCGCGGGCGACGACGGGCGGGGATATCGGTGGCACGGCGCCGCCGCATCAGCAGGCGCCCCACTGGCCCGCGCCCGCCGTCGTTGCGGCGTCCTCGGCCGTACGCAGCAGCGGGTAGTGCGCGTCATTCGGCGGGATCATCAGCGACTCGGCGGCGCCGCCGGCGACGAGCTCGTAGTTGACGAATCGCCCGTCCTCGGTCCAGAGATAGAACAGGCTACGGCCGTATCGGTCGGTCGGGTCCTGGTCGGCGGTGACCCAGGTGCGGCTGCCATCGGGGAGGAGTGCCCGCAACTGCTCCGTGGCCTGATCGCCGAAGCATTCGGCGCTGTCCCCCACCTCCGGCGTATCGATTCCGAGCAGTCGTACTTTGACGGCATCCGTCGTCGCCACCAGGGCGTTCGGCTGGTCCGTTCGCAGAAAAAGCGTGTCACCATCGTGCACATGTTCCACGGTCATCGGGACGGCTCCGCTCGGTCGCGCGGGGATGCCGCCGACCGCTGCCTCGGCGGCGCCGTCCGCCACGGTCGCCACCGGACCGGTGCTCTCGCCGGTGCTCTGGCCGGAGCCTTGGCTCACCGAGCTCAGCAGGCTCCCGAACTCGGTCGCCAGGAATCCAGACTGTTGCACCCAGGCGAAGCCGAGTACTCCGAGAACGAGAACACCGATCGGCACGCGCGAGCGGCCCTGTCGTCTACCCATTCCCCGAGACTAGGGCAGAGCCGGACAGAACCGGACAGGGCAGGGCAGGCCGGGGCGAGAGGGTGCTCCGGACGTCTGACCGGCTAGGGCGCTGCGGTTTCCTCCACGGCGTGGAACCACGGCGGGTATACGACGACCTTGGGCTTGTGCGCCGCGGCGGCGAGGATCGTGCGCACCGCGTCGCGCACCTTGTCGTTGGCGACGCCGACGAGCGTGACCAACTCGAACGGGAACGACTCGGTGACGAGCAGCTCCGCCTCCCGGATCTTCTGTGATTCCTGATCGGCGCGCAGCGAACGCAGCATGCGGTCGGCAGTCTCGGGAGCAGCGCCGAACCTGGTCAGGGCCCCGGCGGCATCCCCGTTGGTCACCGCGACGCTCGCTGCGACGGTTTCCTCGGCGCCGGCCTGGGCATCGAGGAGCTTCTTGACCGTGCTGACCAGAATGACGAAGTCGTACGTCGGGGAGCGGTGCGCCTCCGGCGACAGGCGCGGATCGTTGGATTCGGTGAGGAGGCTGTCCCACAGGCGCGCATTGGGCGAGAGGAAGAACGGCACGTAGCAGGCGACGCTCGCGCTGTCGTCTCCGGCGACGAGCGCGGCACGCCGGGCCGCGCGCTGCGGTGCCGACGACAGGTCGACGGCCGGCCGGGCGGTCCAGGCGTCGCTCGCGTCGGCAAGCAGGCGCCCGCTGTTCAGGATGCCGGCGAGGTTACGGATGTGGGTGACGTGGTAGATCCGCTGCTCACCGACGTTGTCGTGGGAGGATTTCGTGCTCCTGACGGGCTTCACGGTGCTGGCAGCCTTGGCGGTGGCCTGCTTCGCGGTAGCGGTCTTCGCGCTCAGGGTGGGGTTGGGTCCGCCCAGGGTGACGGTGCGCGGTGACGGCGAACTGCGAAGCGACGGTGCGCGTCCCGTCGATTTGCTCCGGCTGGCGCGGGTGGCCACGCCGGGCACGATTTCGGGAGCGGCCTTCGGGAAGCAGCTGGCGCAGAGGCCACCCTCGAGTCCATGGATGCATTCGTCGCTCAAACTAGAAAAACCTTTCGTGTGCGTGGCCCCCACACTCTTCAAGTCCGATGCTCGAAGACCACATATCAACGGTACGGTCATTTCTGACCTCGTAGTGACCGATGGGGGGAATCGTTGGACCCATTTCGGACTGAGGGCGCGTCGCACATGCCTTGCCGCTCCCGGCAAGGGATGCTACTACCGATGTATGAGCAGCATTGACGATATCGACGAGGACAAGATCAAGGTCGGCACACCCCGGGAGTGGGCGGCGGGGGTGCCCGGCGTCACCCATGCGATGGGGCCGGCTTTCCGGCAGATGGGTGTGCCCCGCAGCCTGAAGGCACTGACCGCGATGAACCAGCGAGACGGCTTCGACTGCATGAGCTGCGCCTGGCCGGATCCCGATCGGCGCAAGATATTCGAATTCTGCGAGAACGGCGCCAAGGCGGTGACCTGGGAGGCAACCCCGGTCACGGTTCCCGCCGAGTTCTGGGCCCAGAACCCGATCAGCGAGTTGCTCACGAAGTCGGAGTACTGGCTCGGCATGCAGGGCCGCCTCGTGCAGCCGGTGCATAAGCCGGCCGGGTCCGAGCACTACCGGCCGATCACCTGGGACGATGCGTTCAACCTGATCGGCGAGACCCTCCGCGGGCTGGACTCGCCCGACCAGGCGGCCTTCTATACGAGCGGCCGCACGTCGAACGAGGCTGCCTTTCTCTATCAACTGTTCGTGCGCGCGTTCGGCACGAACAACCTGCCGGACTGCTCGAACATGTGCCACGAGTCGACCAGCCACGCGATGGCGGAGACCGTCGGGATCGGCAAGAGCACCGTCACCTACGCCGACTTCGCCCGTGCGGACCTGATCATCATCATGGGACAGAACCCGGGTAGCAACCATCCGCGGATGCTCACGGCGCTGGAAGAGGCGAAGGAGGCGGGCGCCGCCATCGTCGCCATCAACCCGCTCGTGGAGGCCGGGCTGATGCGCTATAAGAACCCGCAGCGGGTGCGGGGCGTCATCGGGGCCGGAACCGTGATGGCCGACCAGTACCTGCAGATCCGGCTCGGCGGCGACATGGCCCTCATGCAGGCCCTCTCCCGCCGGGTGCTCGACGCCGAGGCCGCCCGGCCCGGAACCGTGCTCGACCATGAGTTCCTGCGTGAGAGCTGTGTCGGGCTGGAGGAGTTGCGCGAGCACCTCGCCCACCAGGATGACGATGCGGTCCTGGCGGCCACGGGGTTGCGCGCGGCCGAGATCGACGAGCTGGCCGACCGGTATCTGCGGGCGGAACGGGTCATCATCACTTGGGCGATGGGCATCACCCAGCACAAGAAGGCCGTGCCGACCATCCGGGAGATCATCAATCTGCTCCTGTTGCGCGGCAACATCGGCAAGCCCGGCGCGGGCGCGTCCCCGATCCGTGGGCACAGCAATGTGCAGGGCGACCGCACCATGGGCATCTGGGAGAAGATGCCACCGGTGTTCCTGGATGCCCTGGAACGAGAATTCGGGTTCGACCCGCCCCGCGTGGACGGCCTGGACAGCGTGAACTCCATTCGCGCCATGCAGGGCGGCCTGGTCAAGGTCTGGATCGCCCTGGGCGGCAACCTGGTCGGCGCGATCTCCGACACCGTCGTCGCCGAGGCCGCAATGCAGAAGACGGCGCTGAGCGTGCAGATCTCCACCAAACTGAACCGGTCCCACGCGGTGGTCGGCGAGCAGGCGCTGATCCTGCCGACCCTGGGCCGCACCGAAATCGACCTGCAGGCCACCGGCCCGCAGTTCGTGTCGGTTGAGGACACGGTCTCCGCGGTGCACTCGTCCACCGGCCTGCTCCCACCGGTGTCGGATCAGCTGCTTTCCGAGGTGGCCATCGTGTCGCGCCTCGCCCGGGCCGCCCTGGACGGCACCGCCTCGATCGACTGGGCCGGTTTCGAGAGCGACTACGACATCATCCGTGACCACATCTCGCACGTCATTCCCGGCTTCGCCGACTTCAACCAGCGCATCCGCCAGCAGGAAGGTTTCTCCCTCCCCCATGCTCCGCGCGACCTGCGCACGTTCCCGACCCCCAGCGGCAAGGCCCTGCTTACGGTCAACGAACTCGAGCCCCTCGAACGGCCGCCGGGGCGTCTGCTCCTGCAGACGCTGCGCTCGCACGACCAGTTCAACACCACGATCTACAGCCCCAACGACCGCTACCGGGGCATCAAGAACGGCCGCCAGGTCATCTTCGTCAACCCGGAGGATGTCGCGGAGCTGGGTCTGATCAGCGGCATGCTCGTCGATGTGCACAGCGAGTTCAGCGACAACGTCGACCGTGTGCTGCGGCGGCTCCGGCTCGTCGCCTACCCGAGCGCCCGCGGCTGCGCCGCCGCCTACTTCCCCGAGGCCAACGTGCTGGTGCCCCTGGATTCCACCGCGGAGGGCAGCAACACCCCCGTCTCCAAGGCGGTGCTGGTGCGACTGGAACCCTCGCGCTGACCAGATACACACCCTGACCAGAACGAAAGCGGGGCGCCCGATCCGCTGGACCGGGCGCCCCGTGTATGGGTAGTGTCGTGCTGCTAGCTCACCCTCACTTGTTGTTCGACCTTGGTGCGCCGATGCCTGGATCGATCTGGTGCGGCCCGGCGGCGGAGGGCCGCACGTCGAAGTCGAAGATCGCCGTGGGGATGTAGACGGTGGAGCAGGAGTTCGGGATGTCCACCACTCCCGACAGCCGGCCCTCGATCGGTGCGGCGCCGAGGATGATGTACGCCTGCTCCGGGCTGTAGCCGAACTTCACCAAATAGTCGATCGCGTGCAGGCAGGCCCGCTGGTAGGACAGGTGCGAATCCAGGTAGCGCTGCTCTCCGTCGAGGGTCACCGAGGTCCCCGAGAACGCCAGCCACTCGCTGTACCGAGGGTCGACGTTACCGGGCATGAAGATCGCGTTCTCACTCACGCCGTAGGTGTCCATCCCGCCCTTGATGAGGTCCACCCGCAGGTCGATGAACCCGCCCATCTCGATGGCGCCGCAGAACGTGATCTCACCGTCACCCTGGGAGAAGTGCAGGTCGCCGAGAGACAGGTTGGCTCCGTCGACGAACACCGGGTAGAAGATGCGGGTGCCCTTGGACATGTTCTTGATGTCCTGGTTGCCGCCGTTCTCACGGGGCGGGGCGGTGCGAGCCGCTTCGCCGGCCACCCGGTCGAACTCGGATGCGGCGAGGCTGCCGAGCACCGCGAACTGAGGCTCGGGCGGCAGCGCCAGTGGCGGAACCCGGTTGGGGTTCGTCTTGATCAGGTCACCCTCGCGTTTGTTCCACTTCGCGAGCAGCTCGGCCGACGGCGCAGTGCCCATCAGACCCGGGTGGATCAGGCCGGTGAAGGAGACGTCGGGTACGTGGCGGGAGGTCGCGGTCTGGCCGGTGAAGTCCCAGATGGCCTTGTAGGCATCCGGAAACTGGTCGACCAGGAAACCGCCGCCATTGTTCTTGGCGAAGATGCCGGTATAGCCCCAGCCCTGCCCGGCGAGGGGTCCGGCATCCTCCTGCGGGATCGGGCCGACATCGAGGATGTCAACGATGAGCAGGTCTCCCGGCTGAGCACCCGCGACAGCGAAAGGTCCACTGAGCTTGTGCACCGTCATCAGCGGTGCGTTCAGGATGTCGTCGGCCGAGTCGTCATTGACGATCGCACCGTCGAACCACTCCCGGCAGTCGACCCGGAACGATTCTCCCGGCTTGACTGTGGCCACGGGAGGAATCTCCGGGTGCCATCGGTTGTGGCCGACGAGCTCCTGGTCCTCGAATTTCTTGCTGGAATCCAGGGGAAATATTTTCTTGGGCATGTCGTCTCCTGTACTGGTCGAGCCGGACCGGACTGCTTAGGGCCGCGGCAGTTTCTGATGAAGCGGATTGGACGTGTAGCGCGGGGTCTGGCCCGTGCGCACCCCGGGCTTCTTCGAATCGACGACGGCCGGTTCGTGTGCGCTGCGACTGGCCGCGTCGATCAGCGCGAACGCCGACGAAGCCGTCCGGGAGATATGCGGGGCGGTGATCCGGCGCCGGGCGTCGCCCCGACAGGTCGGGCAGGCCACGACATCCGGCGCCGTGCCCATCGGAAGAATCAGCTCAAAGCTCAAGCAGTCGGCGCACAGGAACTCGTAGATGGGCATGGAGGTTGCGTTCCCTTCTCAGGCGGGCCGGGTCGACGCCGCGGGCCGGGTCGACGCCGCGGGTTCGGTCGATTGCCGCGTGGGGACGGGGCCGTGCCCCAGCACCCACGCCACCCCCAGTGACAGCGCGGCGGCGAGCGCCACGATCAGCGCATAGCCCGTGTTGGTGTCGTATTCACCGAGCAGCAGCAGGAACGCGGGGATCGTTCCGGTCATGTGGCTGATGAAGATGGTGAACCAGCCGGTCGTGCGGGTCAGAGACCCCCTGCCGAGGCCCAGCACGAGGAAGAAAAGGAACCAGAGCACCGCCCAGATGAGCCAGATGACACCGAAAACGGGGTCCTCCAGCAGGGTGAACTGAAGAATGCCGATGACCGTGGCGCAGAAAACCACGAACAGCGAGAACCAGCCGAGGCCCTCCCCACTGATGCCCGTGAACTGCAGAATCGCTACATAGAGGTACGTGAAGCCGAAGAGGTAGAGCCCGGACGCCCCGAAAATGGTGGACAGGTCGCCGTCGGCTCCCAGGATGATCAGCGTCGGGAAGATCACCTGCATCCCGCCGACGAAGAAGTTGAGGATTCCGGCCGACTTGCCTGGAATCACCCCCACCAGCATCAGGCCGTTGATGAAGAGAACGGCCCCCACGTACAGCAAACCCACTGCGCCCATCAGAGAACTCCCGTGCTCAGGAGCAGTCGCAAGACTCGTCACAACCGCTCGGTTGGCGGAGACCGCGCTCGAACACCAGTCACGGTAGACCGGGCCCCCGGGGGGTGTCAACGGAGGCAGATGAAGACCAGACTGAGCCCCCGCCCGGTGAGAAACGACACCGACATGGACAGCAGGACCACGAAGCTCACGGCTGTCGCGGCGCTCGTCGGCACCGTCGGCACCGTCGGCACCGTCGGCACCGTCGGCAGCCGGCCGATGGTGGTGCGTGCCGGCCGGGACGCAGACCGGGTCCAGAACCCGGCCGACGTCAGGTGTCCCGAGCGGGGGTGTCACAGCACCGATCCGGTGCCGGAGCGAGTGCTGCCGCGCCGAGCGCATCCGTTGCGATACTTGAAAGTTCGTAGTCAGAATTGTCAATTTTCCTAGACATCCGGGTTGCGGTCTGCCTACACTGGAAGCTTGCGAATGCCCTTCTCTGGGCTGGGGAACCCGTTTGCAGAATCGAAACTGAACTCCGAGTGAACGACGACAAAGTGCTCCCCACACCGACCTGCGCTTCCTGCTATGACCCGATGGCGCCGGTCGGCGGCGACTGGTGGTGCGATCACTGCCAGGAGTTCGCTTAACCGGTCGCGCCTCGGCCGGTTGCGTGGCTCCGCGCGCGACATCCGCACCGTGAACCCCTAACGAATTTGACTGCGATTTTGTCTCTACGAGCCTGTTTCGGACCGAAACGGGTTCTCTCTGCCACACTCTCCGTCGAGTTGGTGAGACAGGGCGGGGCAGGGAGTTTAGGTAGTGTGGTTGGGTTCCACCACCGCCTGTCCGGGCACCAACCCAGAGGAGTCCCATGTCGATCACCGTTAAAGGCGTCATCGCTCGATCGAAGGGCGCGCCGGTGGAGCTTGTCGACATCGTCATCCCCGACCCCGCTCCCGGTGAGGTCGTCGTCGAAATCGAGACCTGCGGCGTCTGCCACACCGACGTGCACTACCGTGAGGGCGGAATCAACGACGAGTTCCCATTCCTGCTCGGCCACGAGGCCGCCGGCCGGGTCAGCGTCGTCGGCGAGGGCGTAACCCACGTCGCCGTGGGCGACTTCGTCGTGCTGAACTGGCGCGCCGTCTGCGGCGACTGCCGCGCCTGCAAGCGCGCCGAGCCCTGGTACTGCTTCAACACCTTCAACGCCACCCAGAGGATGACCCTCACCGACGGCACCGAGCTCAGCCCCGCTCTCGGCATCGGCGCATTCGCCGAGAAGACCCTCGTGCACGAGAAGCAGTGCACCAGGGTCGACCCTGCCGCCGACCCTGCGGTCGTCGGACTGCTCGGCTGCGGCATCATGGCCGGCATCGGGGCCGCCATGAACACGGGCAACGTGACCTGGGGCGACTCGGTCGCCGTGATCGGATGCGGCGGCGTGGGCAACGCGGCGGTCGTCGGGGCCCGGCTCGCCGGGGCATCCGTCGTCATCGCGATCGACCGCGACGCGAAGAAGCTCGTGACCGCCCAGACGCTGGGCGCCACCCACACCATCGACTCAGCCGGCCTCGACGAGGACGGCGTGGTCGCGGCCGTGCAGGCACTGACCGGCGGTTTCGGTGCGGATGTCGTGATCGACGCCGTCGGGCGTCCCGAGACCTGGCGGCAGGCGTTCTACGCCCGCGACCTGGCCGGCACCGTCGTGCTGGTGGGCGTGCCAACCCCCGAGATGATGCTGGAGATCCCGCTGCTCGACGTGTTCGGCCGGGGCGGTGCTCTGAAGTCGTCCTGGTACGGCGACTGTCTGCCGGAGCGCGACTTCCCGATGCTGACCGACCTCTACCTGCAGGGCCGCTTGCCGCTGGACGAGTTCGTCAGTGAACGAATCGGAATCGGACACATCGAGGAGGCCTTCGCGAAGATGGCCCGCGGCGACGTGCTGCGCTCCGTGGTCGTGCTCTGATGACGGCGCGGATCGAACACCTCGTCACCTCAGGCAGCTTCAGCCTCGACGGCGGCACCTGGGACGTGGACAACAACGTCTGGATCATCGGCGACGACGACGAGTGCGTCGTGGTCGACGCGGCCCACGACGTCGACGCCATCCTCGCCGCGGTCGGCGACCGCAAGCTGGTGGGCATCCTCTGCACGCACGCGCACGACGACCACATCGGTGCCGTCGCCGGGGTGCAGGCCGCGCACACCGCGCCGACCTACCTCCACCCCGACGACATGATGCTGTGGGACCGGGTCTACCCGGATGCCCCGCCGAGCCGTCCGCTCGAGAACGGCCAGCGCATCCGGGTGGCCGGTATTGAACTCGAGGTGCTGCACACGCCCGGGCACTCCCCCGGCGCCGTCTGCTTCTATGCGCCCGCGCTCGGCACTGTCTTCAGCGGCGACACGCTGTTCCACGGCGGACCCGGCGCGACCGGCCGGTCGTTCAGCGACTTCCCCACGATCCTCGCCTCGATCAAGGGCAAGCTGCTGATGCTCCCGGCGAGCACCGTCGTGCTCACCGGCCATGGCGAGTCGACGACAATCGGCGCCGAGGCCGGGCATCTGGATGAATGGATCGCCCGCGGCCACTAGGTCGTGACCCGGAAAGACCGCCCGGGACATCCGGCGAGCGGCGCCGCCGATGTGGTCAGAATCCTTTTTTGGCAGCACGGATTGTGGCTAACTCAGGAGATCCCCGCGCCCGGCCGGCACCCGCCTCGTGATTCCGCGGCCGATGCCGGCCCACACTCATCAGGCTCACCATTCTCCTGAGTTAGCCCCAAACGGGCGGTGGCAGCGGGCAGTAGTAGTGGGTGGCAGCGAGCGAGCAGCGCGCAGCGCGTTGCGACGGATGCCCGCAGCCGGCAGGTCAGCGGCGCACGATCGAGCGCAGTAGCCGCACAACAACGGACAGGGACGCCATGTCGTCCTGACCGAGGGCGTTGACCTCCTCGAACACGCTGCGAGCCCGTCCCAGCTGTTCAGCGTTGAGCGCCTCCCAGGCAAGCAGTCGGGCGTCGGCGTGGCCGGCATGCGTTTCCTTCAGCACCGCCCGCGTCATATCGGCGACCGTCGAGTACAGGTCGTCGCGGAGGGCGGCGCGGGCCAGGGCCTGCCAGCGGTCCTTGCGCGGCAGCACGGTGATGCGCTCCAGCAGGTTGTCCACCCGGAATCGGTCGTAGACCGTGTAGTAGACGCCGGCGACGTCGGCCAGAGGCTCATCGACCTGGGCGGAGATCTGCGCCACGTCCAGCAGGGCGAAGGCCTCGAAGAGTTCTGCCCACCGGCGACCGAGGTTCTCCGGAACGCCCCACTCCTGGGCGGTCTCCAGCAGGGACTGCACGCGTTTGAGGTCGCCGCCCTTGAGGTAATCCTCCAGGTGGGCCCGCATCAGGTCCATCTGCGGTTTGTACTGGGCCACCACCTCGCCCACCGGTCGCGACGCCCCCTGGTTGACCTGCCAGCGCACGGCCCGGTCGAGCAGGCGACGGATGTCCAGGTGGATCGACGTCCAGTGCTTGGTCGGGAACGACGACGGCAGGGCGTTGACCTCGGCGACGAGCACGTCGATTTCGAAGATCTCCCGCAGCGCGACGAACGCCTTCGCGACCGTGGCCTGGTTCGCCGAGGTCTCCTCCATGGCCCGGAAGGCGAAGGTCACGCCGCCGAGGTTGATCATGTCGTTCGCGACGACGGTGGCGATGATCTCGCGGCGCAGCGGATGCGTGTCGAGCTCGGCGTCGAAGCGCTCGGACAGCTGCACCGGAAAGTACCGGCGCAGGGTTCGGCCGAACCAGGGGTCGTCGGGCAGGTCGCTGTCCCGCAGCGTGGTCGCCAGATCGATCTTGGCGTAGGCGGCCAGCACGGACAGCTCGGGTGAGGTCAGGCCCTGGCCCGTTTCGAGGCGCTCCCGCAGCGTCGCCGTGGTGGGCAGCGCCTCCAGCTCGCGCTTGAGGTCGCCCGAGGCCTCCTGCCAGTCCATCAGCCGTTCGTAGCTGGGGCTCCAGGTGGTCACCTTCGCCCGGTCGTTGAGCAGCAGAATGTTCTGGTCGACGTTGTCTTCCAGCACCAGCCGCGCCACCTCGTCGGACATGGAGGCGAGGAACTCCGACCGCTCCGACTCGGCCAGCTTGCCGGCGGCCACCATCCGGTCGACGAAGATCTTGATGTTGACCTCGTGGTCGGAGCAGTCCACCCCGGCGGAGTTGTCGATCGCGTCGGTGTTCAGGATCACGCCGGTGAGGGCCGCCTCGATGCGCCCGAGCTGGGTCATCCCGAGGTTGCCGCCCTCGCCGACGACCTTGACCCGCAGATCCCGGCCGTCGACCCGGATGGCGTCGTTCGCTTTGTCGCCGACCTGCGCGGCCGTCTCGCCGCTGGCCTTCACATAGGTGCCGATGCCACCGTTGTAGAGCAGGTCGGCCGGGGCGGTCAGGATGGCGCGGAGCAGTTCCGGCGGGCTCAGCCGCACCGTCCCGTCCGGCAGCCCGAGTGCGGCGCGCACCTCGGCGGAGATCGGCACCACCTTGGCCTGGCGCGGGAAGACCCCGCCGCCGGCACTGATCAGGCTGGTGTCGTAGTCCGCCCACGACGACCGCGGCAGGGCGAAGAGGCGCGCTCGTTCCTGGAAGGAGCGCGCGGCATCCGGAGTCGGGTCCAAAAAAATGTGTCGGTGGTCGAAGGCCGCCAGCAGACGGATGTGCTCCGAGAGCAGCATGCCGTTGCCGAAGACGTCGCCGGACATGTCGCCCACGCCGACGACCGTGAAGTCCTCGGCCTGCGTGTCGACGCCCAGTTCGCTGAAGTGGCGCTTGACCGACTCCCATGCACCGCGGGCGGTGATGCCCATGGCCTTGTGGTCGTAGCCGACCGAGCCGCCGGAGGCGAAGGCGTCGCCCATCCAGAAACCGTATTCGGCGGCGAGGCCGTTGGCGATGTCGGAGAAGGTGGCCGTGCCCTTGTCGGCCGCGACGACCAGGTAGGAATCGTCGTCGTCGTGGCGCACCACCCGGGCGGGGGGCACGAGCTGCTCCCCGTCCGCCGTGGTCACCAAGTTGTCGGTGAGGTCGAGCAGCCCCCGGATGAAGGTCTTGTAGCTCTCGATGCCCTCGGCCATCCAGGCCGCGCGGTCCAGCGCCGGATCGGGCAGCTGCTTGGCGAAGAAACCGCCCTTGGCGCCGGTCGGCACGATCACCGCGTTCTTGACCGTCTGCGCTTTGACCAGGCCGAGCACCTCCGTGCGGAAGTCCTCCCGCCGGTCCGACCAGCGCAGCCCGCCGCGGGCCACCTTGCCGAAGCGGAGGTGGACACCCTCCACCTGAGGGGAGTACACCCAGATCTCGTACTTCGGTCGCGGAAACGGCAACAGCTCGATCGAGGTCGGGTCGAGTTTGATGCTCAGGTAGGGCTTGTCCTGGAAGAAGTTCGTGCGCAGCGAGGACTCGATCAGGTTGATCAGGGTGCGCAGCACCCGGTCGGCGTCGAGCGTGGTGACCGCTTCCATGGCCACCGTCAGCTCATCCTTGACCTGCTGGCTGCGACGGATGCGCTCCGGCTCGGCCAGGTCCGGATCGAACCGCGCCTCGAAAAGCGCCACCAGCCCTCGGGTGACGGCCGGATTGGCCAGCAGGGTATCGGCGATGAAGCCGTAGGAGTTGGTGTTTCCGGCCTGGCGCAGGTACTTGGCGTAGCTGCGCAGGATGACGACCCGGTGCCAGGGCATGCCCTCCCGCAGCACGAGTCGGTCGAGGCCGTCCGACTCGATGGCCCCGCTGACGGCGGCGCCGAAGGAGTCGGCGAGGAGTGCGCCGGTCGCAACCGGGTCCACGCCCTCGGGGTAGCTCAAGCCCAGGTCATAGAGGTAGAACGCGCGGCCGTCGGCGGTCTCGATCTCGAAGGGCACCTCGTCGAGCACCTCGATGCCGAGGTTCTGCAGGAACGGCAGGATCTGGCTGAGGCTCTTGGGCTCCATCATGTAGAGCTTGATCCGGGCGTCCTCCACCGTGACGCCGCGTCCCGCGGTGCTTCCGTCGTCGGCGTCGATGACCGTGTCACCGGCGCCCGTGCCGGTCGGAAGATACACGTTCAGCGCCGGCCGGATCGGCCCGGTCCCGGCGGCCTCCGCCGCGGCGGCCGCCGCGGCGCCGGCCTCGAATCGCCCGATGTCCTGCACGGCCTCCTCGAGCTCGTAATCCACCCGGTAGCTGGCGGGGAACGCCTCCGACCAGAGTTCGGAGAGGCGCTCCGCCTCGTCCAGCGGGTGACTCGCGCGCAGTTTCTCTCCGATCCCCTCGGGCCAGGACCGCACCGCCATCACCAGCCGGTGCTCCAGTGCGACGGCGTCGACGACACCGACCGTGTCGTTCTTCTGCAACCGGATGCGGAAGAACAGCCGGGCCAGCGCGGACTCGGTCATTCGGGCCTCGAAGTCGACGGACTCGGCGTGGAAGGTGTCCCGCAGCTCCTTCTCGATCCGCAGCCGCACGGCGGTGGTGTACCGGTCGCGGGGGAAGTAGACCAGCGCGGTCATGAACCGGCCATAGACATCCGGGCGGAGGAAAAGCCGGGTGCGCCGCCGCTCCTGCAGACGTTGGATGGCCAGCGTGGTGGTGAACAGGGTGGGCACGTCGATCTGGAACAGCTCATCGCGGGGGTAGGTTTCCAGGATGCCGAGGAGTTCCTTGCCGCTGTGCGACCCTGGTGGGAACCCGGCCTGGTCCATCACGGCGTCGACCTTTTCGCGCAGGATCGGCACGTCCCGCACCGAGCTCGTATACGCCGTGGCGGCGAACAGGCCGATGAAGCGTTGCTCCCCCCGCACGTTGCCGTCCGCATCGAAAGTCTTGATCCCGATGTAATCGAAGTAGGCCGGGCGGTGGACGCTGGAACGCGAGTTCGCCTTGGTGATCACCAGGGCGCTGCGCTCGCGCGCTTTGAGCCGGCCGGCATCCGTCAGGTGCTGAATCTGGTGGCCGTCTTCGGTGGAGCGCAGCAGCCCCAGGCCGCTGCGGTCACGGATGCTCAGCACGTCCTCTCCGTCGACGGTCTCCAGGTCGTACTCCCGGTAGCCGAGGAAGGTGAAGTTGTCGCGGTCGAGCCAGCGCAGTAGTTCCTGCGCCTGCTTGATCTCCTGGATGCCCTCGGCGTGGGCGACATCACCGAGCGCGTCGGCGATCTCCACGGCCTTCGTTCGCATGGCCTGCCAGTCCTCGTTGGCGGCGCGAACGTCGCCGAGGACCGTGGCCAGCCCGGCGACCAGAGCAGCCCGCGCCTCGTCGTTGGCGGTTTCGATCTCGATCGCGATCCACGACTCGACCTGGGTGACGGTCTCGTCGACGTCACCGGGCCGGGCGCCGTCGCCGCCGTGCACGCGGGTGACGCCGAGGAGCTCGTTGGTGTTCCGGTCGCGGGTCACGACGAGGAGCGGGTGCACCTCGAGGTGGATGGCCGAGTGCTGGCGCACCAGCTCGGCGGTGACCGAGTCGACCAGGAATGGCATGTCGTCGGTGACGATGTAGACGATGCTGCGGCCGGCTTCGTTCCGGATCTCGATGTTCGGGGTGCCGGGGGTGCGGCTCTGGGCGACCTGACGATGCTGGACGGCCCGCTCGCGGAGGGTTCCCCCATCGGAGTTCTGCCGGTCTTCCCCGGCCAGGTGCTCGTAGTAGTCGCCCAGGAAAGCGTCCAGTGTGCTGTCTGCCGGTGATTTCCCGGTGCGGGTGGACTCAGACGTCATTGAAATAAGCCTCCATCAGAAAATCTCCGCGTCATTGCGGATCACGTGCGTACGAACCACGGCATGCTACGGCCACGCCCCTGTCTACCATCGTAGATTCGGTGGCCGGGTTCCACAGACCGAACCACCGCGCAGTGGTGGATCCGTCGCAAAGTGCACGCGCGTAGGCTGACCCGATGCGCGCGATCATCGTAGACACCCCCGGCGGCCCCGATGCCCTCACCCTCACCACCGTGGACGACCTGCCCGTCGGGCCCTGCGACATCCGGATTCGGGTCGCCGCGGCCGGCGTGAACCGAGCGGATGTCGCGCAGCGGCTGGGCAGCTACCCGTCGCCGGCCGGGGCGCCGCAGTGGCCCGGCCTGGAGGTGTCCGGAGTCGTCAGTGAAGTCGGCGCCGGGGCAAAGCGGTTCGCGGTCGGCGACCGGGTGTGTGCCCTGCTGGCCGGCGGCGGCTACGCCACCGAGGCCGTGGTGCACGAGGACCTGGCCCTGACCGTGCCCGACTCCATGGACCTCGTCGAGGCGGCGGGCCTGCCGGAGGCGCTGGCCACCGTGTGGTCGAACGTGTTCCTGAGCGCGGGGCTGGCCGCCGGGGAGACGCTGCTCGTGCACGGCGGCACCAGCGGCATCGGCACCACCGCGATCCAGCTGGGCGTGCTCGCCGGCGCGCGGGTGGCCGTGACGGCCGGCTCAGCCGAGAAGCTGGCGGTGTGCCGCAGCCTGGGCGCGGAAATCCTGATCAACTACCGCGAGCAGGATTTCCCCACCGAAATCCAGACCGCCACAGAGGGGCGCGGCGCCGACGTGATCCTCGACATCATCGGCGGCTCCTACGCGGCCCGCAACGTGGCGGCACTGGCGGTCGACGGCCGCATCATGGTGATCGCCAACCAGAGCGGCGAGAACGCCGACTTCAATCCGTTCCATCTGATGCAGAAGCGCGGCCGGTACTGGGGTACCACCCTTCGCTCCCGCCCGTTCGAGGAGAAGGCGGCCATCATGCAGGCCCTCAGGACGGATGTCTGGCCCTGGCTCGAATCCGGCCGCTTCCGCCCGGTGATCGACAGCATTTTTCCGTTTGAGAAGGCCGCCGAGGCACACCGGCGGCTGGAGGTATCCGTTCACGTGGGCAAGATTCTGCTGGTCGGTGATTGAGCCCGTCGGGACTCGGGACTCGGGACTCGAAACTCGGGACTGAAACATGCGCTGGAAAAAAGATCTAAGGGAGGATGAGTCATGGACAGCATCAGTCTGTTCGTGCCGATCCTGCCCGGCAAGCTCGACGCCTGGAAGCAGTTCACCAGGGAGTCGAGCGCGCGCATGGGCGAGCACGCGGAGTCGCGCCGGCGGGCCGGCATCACCTGAGAAACTGGCACACCGAGAGCCAGCGGCAGGCCACGGCCAGCTTCGACACCGAGTGAGGATGCCGCCGTGGATCCAGAGCTGCTCCACGTTGGTCGGCTTCCACTCTGTCGGCGACCTCCGGCGACACGAGGTCGACCAGCCATCCGTCCCGAACGAATTCGACGGAGATTCTGCCGAAATCTGCCCTAAACCCACTCTGGAAGGCGATTTCACCCAAAATCTCCGTCGAATTGGTTCGACGCCGAACCCGGCGCTCGCCCGTGCTGAACAGCGTCCGCGCGGTGCAGTCAGCTCTGCCAATCCGGGAGCGATGCAATCAACCGATTCGGACTCACTCGTCCTGGGCAGGCGAGGCACGTTAAGCGCCCCGCGGGCCTGCTACCGTGAACGCTGGCGAATCCCCACCCGATTGGAACCACCCGCATGAAGAACTGGTCCTTCACCACCTGCGCCGTCGCCGGGTTCAGTTTCAGTGCCTTCGGGGTGGCCCTGATCATTCTCAACGCCGTGACGGCCAACGCGTTCCTCACCGTCCTGCTCTGGATGGCGGGCGTGGCCCTCCTGATCGGCGGATCCCTGTCGGTGCGTGCCCACCTGCTCTGGACGCGCGGCGACACCCGGTAAACGAGGCCCCGCCCCTTAGATCGCGAATTCGCCGCCCGGAGCGCGTTCGGTCTCGGCGAGGCTGGCCGGCACATTCGTGGCGTTCACCGGCTCGTCGCTGTAGGTGGAGGTGACCAGGATGGGCAGGTGGTCGGAGGTGCCGAGGGGCAGCGTCTCGACACTGTCGATGGTCAGTCCGATGGAGGTTGCCAGGTCGAAATGCCCACGGAAGAACTTGTAGCGCGTGTACGTGCGGGTGTCGCTCAGGGTGAGGTCGTAGCCGGACTGAGTGATGTGGTCGCCGAGGCGCCCCTTGAAGATCGGGTAGTTGTAGTCGCCCACCATCAGGGTCGGCAGGCCCGGCCCGAGCACGTGCAGTTCTTCGTGCGCGGTGCGGATCTGGTTGCGCCGCAGGGAGTTGAGCGCGGTGAGCGGCGCGGCGTGGAACGAAGCGACGACGATTTCGCGGTGGGCGACGAGGTCGGTCAGTCGGGTGCCGATCAGGCGCTCATGCGCGGGGGTCAGCACGCGGTCGTGCAGTGACTTCTTGAGCGCAAAGGTCTGGGTGTGCTCGTTGGTGAACCGGTCCTTGCGATAGTAGATCGCCAGGCCGAGTCGGTTGCGCACAGTGGAGTCGGCGAGGTGCAGGAGACCGATCTCCTCGGGGAGCTCGAGGGTGTCGCATTCCTGCAGGCACAGGACGTCGGGATCGTAGTTCTCGGCCAGGGCGATGAGCTCTCCACTGGCACGATTCTTGCGGAGGTTATAGCTGATGACTTTCACGACTGACCTTTTTCGATTCGACTCGACTCGCTGAACACCCACCCAGCCTACGTTTGCAACGCAGAAATGCTATATCGGCGGGGTGAATTCTCGGCGGCCCTCATGCGAGACTCGGGGCATGATGCAGGATGCGGCGGCAACAGTGGCGGCAACGGTGGAGTCGGTCAGCCGAGACGAACGGCACGCGTTCAGCAAGCCGACAGTCCCGGACATCCGTTTGATCGCGGGATTCGGGGTGGAGGGAGACGCTCACGCCGGAGCCACGACGCAGCACCGCTACCTGATCGTGAAGGATCCGACCAGGGCGAACCTTACCCAGGTGCACTTCATGCCCGCCGAGCTCTTCGACGAGCTGCGGGGGGCCGGCTTCGAGGTCTCCCCCGGCGAGCTGGGCGAGAATATCACAACCCGCGGGCTGGATCTGTCCGGCCTTCCGCGGGGTGCCCGGCTGCGACTCGGCACCCACGCGGTCGTGGAGATCACCGGGGTGCGCAACCCCTGCTCACTGATCAACGGGTACCAGAAGGGGCTGATGAAGACGCTGATCGACACGGATGATGCCGGTCTGGTGATCCGCAAGGCGGGGATCATGGGAATCGTCGTCACCGGGGGAAGCGTCGCTCCCGGGGACCCGATTCGGGTGCGGCTGCCGGCCGGAAAACACCTGCCGCTCGGCGTGGTCTGACGCGGGGGTAACGGCACTCGGCGACCCTGCTAGTCTCGGCCTCACCTGACCTGTGAAGGAATCCCGATGGCACGCAAAAACGACACCCCCGATCAGAAAATTTCCCGCCTCCGCGTCTACAACATCGTGGCCGGCTCACTGCACCTCGTGCAGGCCCTGGGCTTCGCGTACGTGCTCACCCTGCTCAGCACTCAGGTCACCTTTGCCGTCACCGCCGACTATCTGTCGGGTCCTCCCGGCGTGCCGCTGCCGCCCGAGCGGGTGACCCTGTTCGACGTCAACGTGGGCATCGGCGTCGTCTCGTTCCTGGCGCTCTCGGCCTTCTTCCATTTCCTGATCTCGTCGCCGAAATTCTTCCCCCGCTACGCGGCGGGGCTCAAAGCCAACCGAAACTACTTCCGCTGGGTCGAATACTCCCTGAGCTCCTCAATCATGATCTGGCTGATCGCCCAGATCACCGGTATCACCGACATCGCGGCCCTGTTCTCGATCTTCGCCGCCAACGCCGCCATGATCATGTTCGGGGCACTGCAGGAGAAGTACGAGACACCCGGCAACGGCAAGTTCCTGCCCTTCATCTTCGGGTCGATGGTGGGCGTGGTGCCGTGGGTCGTCATCCTGATCTACTTCATCGCCCCCGGCTCGAACACCGAGGCCGCACCGCCGGCCTTCGTCTATGGCATCATCGTTTCCCTCTTCCTGTTCTTCAACACGTTCGCCGTCAACCAGGTGCTGCAGTACCGTCAGGTCGGCGGCTGGCGCGACTACCTCCGCGGCGAGCGCGCCTACATCACGTTGAGCCTGGTTGCCAAGACCGCGCTGGCCTGGCAGGTGTTCTCTGGCGCGATCATCCCCGCACTCACCTAGGGCAGTCGTCCAGCCGACCAGCTCGGGCCTGAGCTCGTGCCGGATACGGCGGGAGCACCACCCCCGTGCCTCGATGCTGGTCCGCAGCCCCATCTCGTAATCGTCCCGGGCGAAGCCCGCGACAGCCGTCGTCTCACCGAGGTTCCGGATCGGCAACGGACCGGCGAGGTGACGGCCACAGTGTCGACGGACGAGTGCCCGCAGGGCGCGCACTCGGGGAGTGGGCGCCCGGAGCACGGCCGCCCGGGTCGGGGCCGTCGAGGAACTCGAGGATGTCCGGCAGGAGGCGCGGATCTGAGATCGCGGCCATGTGCCCCTTGCCGGGATAGAGGATGAGGCGGGCGTTGGGGATGCGCGCCACCGTCACGCGGAACAGCTCGGGCGTGTAGAAACCGTGCCGGTCGCCACCGATCAGCAGGGTGGGAGCTTCGATCTCGCCGAGCCGGTCGCGCAGGTTGAAGGCGTCTTCGGCGCGAATGATGGTGATCAGGTCGGGGCTGGCATTGCCGAACGTGCGGGGTCCGAGCATCCAGCCCATGCCGGCTGCCAGCCGACCCGGAGGCGTGTTGCCGAGGACACTGAACATCTCCCGGCTGGCCTGCCGCGGGCGCCCGGCAAGAACCTCTTCAGCGACCCGACGATGCACCTTCTTGCCGTTCGACCCCAGGGTGTAGGCCGCGCAGACCACGACGAGACGCTGCACCACATCGGGGTGGTCGGCGGCGAGTTGCAGGGCGATGCTCCCGCCGGTCGACGTGCCGATCACGTCGACCGGCCCCGGAAACTCCAGGCGCAGGGCGTCGGCGTAGTCCCGGGCGATGTCGGCCATGCTGGCGTTCGGGTCGAGGCCCGGGCGCGGGGTCAGCCTGAGCACGCGGTGCCGGACCGCCACCGGGGCCAGCATCCGGGTCACGAGCATGCGCTCGACGCCGACCGTCGGTTCGAAGTTCTGGGTGAGGTCCGGGATGGCCACCAGCGGCGAGCCCGTGCCGAACCTCAAATAGGGCATCCCTCCGAGGAGGGTGCCCGTTCGCCGAGCCATGGTGCGCGCATCGGTGACATTCTGTGTTTGTGTCGCGGGGGGCATTGAATTGACCCTTTCGTTTCGGTGACTGTTCCGGATGCCGTCAGCCGGCTCCGCGGAGAGCGGTGCGGCAGCGATCGGCCCGGCAGCAATCGGCCCTGGCGTGGCCGGCTGCGCAGAACCGTTGGTGACAGTACCCGCGTCCCGGGACCCTCGAAAGCGTCCCGGCAGATTCGGCCGGGGTTCAGGAGAGCCTTCCCATCCTGAAGCAAACGAGAGGAACGTGATTTTCGAGCGAAGTGGTGCCAGCATAAGGAGCGGGTCTACGCGTGGGAAGGCACGCCCGACTGCGGAGTCGCGTGACAAATGGGCAGCGACATCCGTCTAGATGTGTGAGACCCCATTTACGGAAGGCACCCGCTTCCACCATCGAACGGACCCCACATGACGAGCACGGATCTGCACCACGACGACCTGACCGATGACGTGAGCGCACCCCGGCTCGCCGCTGTCGTCTACAACCCCATAAAGGTTGACGTCGACGAGCTCCGGGATGCCGTCGAGGCCCAGCAATCGGCCGCCGGCTGGCCGGAGACGCTGTGGTTCGAGACGTCGGCGGAGGACCCGGGGCAGGGACCGGCCCGGAAAGCGATCGAGGCCGGAGCCACCATGATCATCGTGGCCGGCGGTGACGGCACCGTGCGCGCCGTCGCCGAAGCCGTACACGGCACGGAGTGCGCACTGGCGCTGCTGCCGTCGGGCACCGGTAACCTGCTCGCCCGCAACCTGCAGCTGCCCCTCGCCGACACCGGGCTGGCCCTGCAAGCCGCGTTCGCCGGCCAGGACAAGGTGATCGACGTGTGCCTGATCGACATCGAGCGGGCCGACCGATCAGTCGACCGGCACGCCTACCTGGTGATGGCCGGGCTCGGCCTCGATGCCAAGATGCTCGCGAACACCGACGACGACCTCAAGGCGAAGGCCGGCTGGCTGGCCTACGTGAAATCCCTGATCGCCGTCGGCAAGGACGGCAGCGAGCTACGGTTCCGGTACCGGCTCAACACGAAGCCCGAGCAGTCGATGCGCGCACACACCATCATGGTCGGCAACTGCGGGTCGCTTCCGGCCAGCATCGAGTTGATTCCCGACGCCGCCCTCGACGACGGACTCTTCGACGTGGTCGTCCTGAAGCCGGAGGGCTTCGGCGGCTGGCTGCAGATTCTGTCGAAGGTGCTGTGGGAGAACGGCGTGCTCAGCCGAACGGCATTGGGCCGCAAACTGCGCACCAATGATGTCGACGCGCTCAACTACGCCACCGGCACGAAGCTCGTGCTGCGGCTCAACCGTCCGGAACAGATCGAACTCGACGGCGACGGGTTCGGCACCGCCGTGGCCTTCAAGACCTGGGTGGATGCCGGCAGCCTCACCCTGCGCATGCCGAGCGACGCCGCGTAGGCGGCGCGGGGCATCCGTCGCCCTTCCCCGTTCCACTCTGCTCGACGCGCGGGACGTGCGCCGCTCTGCGGGTGGCCTGCCACCAGCGCAGCGGCGCGGCACCCGCGCCGGCACCACCGGCGACGGATGAGTGACGGCTGCGGGACGGCTGCGGGACGGCTGCGGGACGGCTGCACAGCCGTCAACGGCCGCCGCCTCCGCCGCCGCCGGAGTACCCGCCGCCGCTGCTGGAGCTGACGGGAACCGTGGCAGAGGTGAGGACCGAGGCGACCCAACCGTTCATGGCGACGCCGAAGCCGCTCGCGCTGAAGCCTCCCTGCGACACGATCCAGCCCGGCTCCGGCGCCCCGTGCTCGTAGAGCACGACGAGTTCCTTCGCCCAGTCCCGTTCGACGCCCCAGAGCACCGCGAAGGGGAGCAGCTCCTCATAGAGCTTGACCAGTTCGACGGTGTCGGGTGCGCCGGCGGCATCCGTCCCCGGGCTCGGCAGCGCCCCCGATGCGACACCCGGCACGGCAGGCGTCGTGCCCCGCAGCGCGCCGTCCGGGCTCTGCAGCATGCGGAAACGCTCCTCCTCGGCGAGCTTCAGATAGACCTTCAGCCCCTTGAGGTAGTCCCGCTGATCGGCCCCGGAATCGGTGAGCTGCACCGTGCCCTGGGCGAGATAGAGGGCCAGGTAGAGGAACAGCGCGGCGATGACGGCGACCGTCATCACCTCGCCGAACTTCGGGGAGCCGTCGATCAGCGCCACCGCCCCGAGGACGGCCAGGGCTGGCAGCAGCACGACGGCCATTCCGATGGCGATCCACCTGCCGCCGCGGCCGGCCACCTTGGCCCGCCAGCCGCGCTCGATGACCGACGCTGTCGCGGCGGGGAGGAACGCGCTCAGTTTGGCGGCGAGCGCGCTGTCGGCGACCCCCAGTTCCCGCGTCGCTCCGATCGTCAGGCGGGGGAACAGCGTCTCCAGCAGCTTTCGCTCCTGACCGTCCACGCCCTCCACGGTCAGCAGCTGCAGCGTGTAGTCGCCGCCGCCGGCGCTGACCGGGTAGTCGAGGATGCGCACCGTGCCGCGCACCGCCAGGCTCACAAGCTCTGCGGCGATAGCGGACTTCGACCGATTCGCAAGGTCCCCCGCCTCCAGCAGGTTGTAACCCTTCGGCACGCTGTACTGGGCGATGATGGTGCCTCGGCCGCGGGCGTCGCGCTGGCCGAGTCGGCGACGGATGAAGGCGAGCACGACCCCGAGGAAGCCGACAGCCGCCACCAGGAACAGCAGCCCGGTCGCCGGTCCTCCCCCACCGTTGTCCGAATCGCTCGCACCGTCGCTGGCCGAGGCCGGCACCGGCACGAAGGTGCCGGGTGCGAAGCCGATGGCCACGGTCAGGTTCTGCCGAGGACCGAGGCCCTGCACGGACGAGGTGAACAGCTGGCCCGTGGATCCGGGCACTGCGGCATCCGTCGTCTGGCTGATCTCGCACCGGGCGCCGTCGTCCTGGGCGCCGGAATAGCAGGCGGTGTCTCCGGTGAGGAACTCGGCGATGCTCGGGTCGACGTGCACACGCGCGGTGACGGAGCCGAACGACTGGTCGAACCCGGTGCCGTTGGTGTCCCAGTAGAGCTCGTCGTCGTCGGTGTCGGCGAACGCGCGCACCACGTTCTGCTGCGTGTAGGTGATCGTGTAGGTCTGCTGGCCGCGCACGAACTCATCGGTGCCGAGCGGCACCTCGGTGACGGAGCCCTGGTCAGTGGTCTCGAAGTTGACGGGGGCTCCGGTGGCGTCGGTGACCGATTCGACGGTGGTGTTCAGCGGCACCCCGTTGTAATCGTTGGGGAGGAGGCGCACCATGCCCCGGTTCTGGTCGAAGTTCGGGAACTGCGCCACGAACGTCTCGACCGTGCGCAGGGTGGAGTGCCCGGCGTCATCACGGGAAAGGTAGTAGTCGGCCTCGAAGGAGGTGAATGTGAAGTCACCGGTGTCTGCCGACGCGGCCAGGGGCATCCCGACGGCCGACATCCCGAGCGCGAGCGCCGCCGCGACCGCGACCGCGAGCGCGGCGATGACCTGCACGAAGCGCCGTAACGGATGTCCGGTCGGTGCGATCTCGTGCATGCTGTCGCTCCCCTGTTTCTGCCGGAGCCGGGCGCCTCGATGCGGCGTCGAACGCGCCGAGCCATGCTGTCCCCACAACATCCGCTCTTCGAAGGCTAGTGCAGCACGGGTTTTTTCGGTGCATGCGAACCGACAGCTGAGGGCCCGGCAACGAGAAAACCGGTCGGCCCCTTCACGAGGGGACGACCGGCCTTGGTGCTGCGGGTAATCAGGGCATCAGTACCAGTTGTTGGCCTGCGAGTGAGACCAGGCGGCGCACGGGGTGCCGTAGGAGGAGGCCTTGATGTAGCCCAGGCCCCAGGCGATCTGCGTGGTCGCGTTGGTGGCCCAGTCGCTGCCGGCCGTCGCCATCTTGTTGCCGGGCAGCGCCTGCGGGATGCCGGTGGCTCCGCCGTTGGAGTTCACGGCGTCGTACTTCCACTCCGATTCCTTCTGCCACAGCTGGTTCAGGCAGGAGAACTGGTCGGCACCCCAGCCGTACTGGGATGCGGCCATGGCCTGGGCCGTGGCGCGCGCGGCGGCGGGAGTGTTGCCGCCCGCCACCGACTGGGCGCGGGAGGACTCGGCGGCGGCCTGCGCTTCTGCCTCGGCTGCGGCCTGGGCTGCGGCCGCGGCGGCAGCCTCGGCGGCGACGCGGTCGGCTTCGATCGACGCCGCGGTGACGGCGGCGGTCTCGGCCTTGGTCTGGGCGGTCAGCGAGGTGATCTCGTCGAGAGGGAGGATCTCGTAGCTGGCGAGCGAGCTGGCGACCGCGGCGAGGCTGGAGGCATCCACCTTGTCCTGGGTGGCGGCGATGACCTGGTTGGCCTCGTTCAGGGTGATGGAGGCCGAGTTGTCGACGTGCGCCTTGGCGACCGCGCTGTAGGCGCCGAGCTGTTCACGGTGCAGGCCGGTGCTGTCGGCGAGTGCGGTTGTGGCCGAGACGCGGTCCTGGGTGGCGGAGGCGGACTGACCGGCGAAGCCGGCGCCGACTGCGAGGCCGGTGATGGCGAGCACACTCGTGGCGATGATAGCGATGCGGTGCGGGCGTTTGATCGTGCCGGGACCGGTGGTGCCGTTGCTGCTGGGAATGCTGTTGCTTCGCTTATTTTGGGCAGCGAATCGGATGCGGATTTCTTCGGGTGTTTCGGGCATGTATGTGCGCTTGACTTCCGTGTTGCGCAAGCCCGCACGCATGAGCGCGCCGGCTCACTGAGCCTCGCGCCTGCGCTTTCGGGGGACGGCGCAGGCAAGATTTCCTATCCTGCCTCATGTTTCTGTACAAACGCTCATTTTAACCTGCGAGGGTCATGGGTAGCCGGGGATTGACACGGGATTCGGCAGGCCGTGCACCTCGATCAGGCGTGCCGCAGCCACCGACCGTCGGATAAAGAAAGCTGCGGGCATCGCGAACAGGTTGCTGAGGGCGATCGGGAGCACGAGGTTGAACATTCAGCGCCAACCGAGCACGCTGAGAATGGCGCCCGAAGTGCTGGAGCCGATGCAGGGGCGACCGAGAAGACGATCAGCCCGTAGCTCCCGTGTGTTACGCCAAATGGCGAGTGCTGTGGTGCCGTCAACGACCGCGCCACAGGATGGGTGGCATGCCCAGACAAATTCGCTTCAACGCTTTTGACATGAACTGCGTCGCCCACCAGTCCTCAGGAATGTGGCGGCATCCGCTTGACCAGTCCTGGCGATACAAGGACCTCTCCTATTGGACCGACCTGGCCAGGCTGCTCGAGCGAGGCACTTTCGATGGCATTTTCATCGCCGATGTGCTCGGAACGTACGACGTCTATGGCGGTTCGAACGAGGCAGCGATCCGGCACGGGGCCCAGGTTCCCGTGAACGACCCGATTCTGCTCGTCTCCGCCATGGCGGCGGTGACCGAGAACCTCGGGTTCGGCGTGACCGCGGGTACAGCGTACGAGCATCCGTACCCGTTCGCACGACGGATGTCGACACTCGACCATTTGACGAAGGGTCGCGTCGGCTGGAACGTCGTCACCGGTTATCTGCCGAGCGCCGCCCGCAACATGGGGCATGAAGACCAATTGGAGCATGACGACCGCTACGACGTCGCCGACGAGTATCTCGAGGTGCTGTACAAGTTGTGGGAGGGCTCGTGGGAAGACGATGCCGTCATCCGCGACCGGGAGACCGGGGTGTTCACCGATCCGAGCAAGGTGCATGAGATCGGGCATTACGGCAAGAACTTCACCGTGCCGGGGATCCACCTGTCCGAGCCGTCGTTGCAGCGCACGCCGGTGATCTACCAGGCCGGGGCATCGCCGCGCGGCATCGCCTTCGCCGCCGGCAACGCCGAGGCGATCTTCGTGGCCGCTTCGACCAAGTCCGGCCTCACCGCGACCGTGAGCAAGATCCGGGATGCGCTCGAGCAGGCCGGTCGAGACCGGTACTCCGCGAAGATCTACACGCTGCTGACAATCATCACCGACGAGACCAGCGAGAAGGCGCACGCAAAACATCAGGACTACCTCTCCTACGCGAGCGAAGAAGGCGCCCTGGTGTTCATGTCGGGCTGGATGGGCGTCGATCTCTCCCGGTATGACCTCGACGAGCCGATCGGCAACGTGAAGAGCAACGCGATCCAGTCGGCGGTGGCAAATTTTCAGGCGGCGAATGATGACGGCTCCGAGTGGACCGTGCGTGACATCGCGAAGCTCGGCGCAATCGGCGGCCTGGGGCCGTTCATCGTCGGCTCACCGGAAGAGGTTGCCGATCACCTGCAGGAGTGGGTCGCCGATACCGATGTTGACGGATTCAACCTCGCCTACGCGATCACACCCGGAACGTTCGAAGACGTGGTCGAGTTCGTGATTCCGGAGCTGCGTCGTCGCGGGGCCTACCCGGAAGAGTACGTCGAGGGCACTCTACGCAACAAGTTGCACGGGCGCGGCGACCGTCTGCCCGAGGAGCACCACGGAGCCGATTATCGGCTCGGGGTGAACCAATCCGTTAGGTGACGAGCGGCGACCGCGCGGTGGCGGCGAACAGGTCAGTTGCCGCTGCCGACCCTCATCGCATAACTCCTGCAATACGGTGAGACTTCCCGCATAATCCGCGTGATTACGCGGGGGGACAAATCGGCAGGCAGAATTTGCAGGAGTTATGCTCGCCCCGCGCGGGTCACCGCGCCTATGCCCGCACCCGCCGCAACCGGATCGGACCCTTCGCCGTCGACGGATCGACCACGGCCCCGCCCTGCGTGATCTGCAGGTCGCCGCGGGCGACCATACGGCGTGCGGCGCGTCGGGCCGGCTCCATGAGGTCGTTCCAGCTCTCACCGCCGACCACTTTCGCCGCCTCGGACGGGCAGATCGTGGCATCCGTCGCCCGCGCACTGAGCAGTGTGGTGATGCTCTCTTCCAGCTTGAGGTCGGTCGCCGTGACCCCGTGTGCGCGGCACGCGCTCGAGCAGTACTTCACCGAATCCCAGTTGTCGGCCCACTTCGCGCGCCACTCGATGCGCCGCCCACACGAGGCGCACGTCTTGTCCGCCCGGTCGCGGGCGGGGTCAGAATCGGCGCGTTTTCGTTGACGGTGGGCCATGCCTTCTATCCTGCGGGATGGCGCGGGTCGTCGAGAGCCGCCGATCGGCGCCGCAGGCATGACGAATCCGGCCCGCATTCGTCTTATCAGTGACGGATGTCTCAGCCCCCGTGAGCGCCCAGGCCACCCGACACTGCCGGAGGCTAGGATTTTGGCACCTGAACCCGAAGGAAACCCTGTGACGAGCACCGACCGAGTGCGTGTCGAACGACGGCGCGCGGCCGCTGTTCCTGCCCGTGGCCGCAGCATCGAGGTGGAGGGGCATCAATTCACCGTGCACTCCCTGAAAAGCACCTCGCCGTCGCCGGACGCGCCGACCTACCTGCTGGTCCACGGCATCGGGGCGTCGCACCGCTACTACCGCCGGGTGCAGCGGAGCCTGGCCGCCACCGGGCACACCCATTCGCTCGATCTGCCCGGATTCGGCGGCACCCGCCGGCCCGTTCGGCCGCTTGCTGTCGAAGAATACGGTGCCCTGCTCGGCCGGCTACTGGATCGACTCGAGGTGCCGCGGGCGGTCCTGGTCGGCCATTCGATGGGCGCCCAATTCGTCACCGAGGTGGCCCGGCAACGCCCCGATGCCGTCTCCCACCTGGTTCTGATCGGCCCTGTCACCGATCCCCGCCGGTCGACAGCCGTTCAACAGGCCCTGGGCCTGACCCGGGATGTGACCAAGGAGTCGCCGTCGGGCAATCTGATCGTGTTCCGTGACTACCTCGAGTGCGGCCCGCGCTGGTTCTCCACCGAGCTCGTCCCCATGCTCGGCTACCGCACCGACCTGGCCCTTGGCGAGGTGCGCTCCCCCGTCCTCGTGATCCGCGGCACCAACGACCCCGTCTCCGGCAGCACCTGGTGCGCAGCACTGGCCGCCGCCGCGCCGGACGGGCATGTGTTCGAGGTTGCGGGGCACCGCCACCTGGTGCACCACAGTGCCGCCGTGCAAACCGCCGCCATCATCGAGGGGCACGCCCTCCGGCTTCCGTCGGTCGCGCACCCGGCACAATGATTCGCCGTCTCCTGAACCCCCGTCTGCTCAGTCGCCATCTGCGCGAGGCCTGGTGGTGGCTGCTCGACTACGTCTATGCGGCGACCGGCCAGACCCGTGCGTTCCTCTCCCGCGCCCGGCCCACGGACTTCCACTCCGGCGCCAAAGCCCCGATCGTGATCATCCCGGGGGTGTACGAATCCTGGCAGTTCATGCGACCGTTGATTGAAATTCTGCATGGCCACGGGCATCCGGTGCACGTGGTGGCGAAGCTCGGCCGCAACCGGCGGTCTCTGGCGGATGCCGCAGCGACCGTGGCCGCCTACCTCGAGCGGGAGAACCTGAACGGCGTCGTCATCGTGGCGCACAGCAAGGGCGGCCTGATCGGCAAACTGCTCATGACGACGGATGACCCGGGCCACCGGGTAAGCGGAATGACCGCGATCAGTTCACCCTTCGGCGGCTCCCGCTATGCGCGCTACTGGGTCGTGCCGAGCATCCGTGCCTTCGCCCCCGTCAACATGGCCCTGCACGACCTCGGCCTGGACCACCGGGTCAACAACCGCATCACGTCTATCTACGGGGTGTTCGACCCGCATATCCCCGAGGGCAGTGAACTCGTCGGCGCCCGCAACATCCAGCTCCGGGTTGGTGGGCACTTCCGCATCCTCGGCGACCCGGCGGCCGTGCGGGCCGTGCTCGACGCGGTGACGCATGCCGCGGAGTCGGCAGTCTGACTCCAGGTCGCAGATCGACCTTCGGTCACGCGGGCAAGGCGCTTGCCCTGCCGCACGTGAAGCCTGACCGCTCGGGCTGATGTTCAGCCGCAGGGAGGACTCCGCCCCGACTACTTCGCCGCGACAGTGCGCGCGCGGCGCGTACGGCGCTTCGTCGACGAGCCTCCTCGCCCGTAGACCAGGTACATGGTGAACCCCATGATGATCATGAGCAGCACGGTGTAGACGAACGTGATCGACATGGAGTCGAGGTTGTTCTCCCCCTCCGTGCTCGCCTTGATCGCAACACCGAGGGGTTGGTAGAGCGGGTGATACAGGAACACCGCGGCGTCATAGTCGTCGAGCAGGCTGTTGAAATTGAGCGCAGTGATCGCAGCCGCGGTCGGGAGAACCAGCGGAACCAGCACCGTGCGAAGGGTGAACATCGACCCGGCACCGAGGATGCGGGCGGCCTCCTCGAGCGACTCCGGCACCGACGAGAAAGCCGCCTTGAGCAACCGCAGGGTGAACGGGATCTTTACGATCACGTAGGCGATCAGCAGGAGACTCGTCGTTCCCGTCAGCACCTGGCCGCCGACCATCGCGTTGGGGCGGTCGAACGTCATGACGAGGGCGAGGGCGATGAGAATCGTCGGCAGGATCCAGGGGATGTGCAGCAGGTACTCCAGCGTGACGGTCAACGGGTTGCGGTGCTTCTGCAGCAACCGTGAGACGAACAGCATCCCGCCGACCACGATCACCGACGCCAGCGCGCTGTAGACGACGCTGACCACGAACGGCCGGAGCACCGCGGGCGTGCCGAAGACCGTGGCGTAGTTGTCGACCGTGAACGAATTCCAGCTGATGCTCCCCGTGACGATGGCACTCGAGTGCACGAAGGAAAACAGCACGATCAGCAGCACCGGCGTCGCGTAGACGACGAAGAGAGCGTAGGCGGCCACGTGCACGGCAGCGTTCGCCACTGGGTTCGGGATTCTCTGTTTTTGCAGCGGGGTCGCCACCTTCGCCACCGAGAAGTACACCCCCGACTTTTCGACCCGGTTCATCATTGCCAGAAGCACGATGGTCGCCAGGCCGAGGATTACGGCGAGCAGCGCGGCGAGGTCACGCGACCCGGTGCTTTTGGAGAAGGTGAGGATCATCGGGGCGATCGTTTGGAAATCGGTGCCGCCCAACACGAGCGGCGCTGTCAGTGCGCCGAGACCGGTCAGGAAGGTGAGAACTGTCACGGCGAAGATCATCGGGCGCAGGGCGGGCAACACGATTCGCCAGAGGATGCCCATGGTCGATGCGCCCATATTGCGCGCCGCCTCGATGGTCTGGTAGTCGATCTTCGCCAGCGACGATCCCAGGAAAAGCATATGGTTCGTCGTCGTGGCCAGCGTCATCACGACGACGACCGCGAAGTAACCGGAGAACCAGTTCGGGTCGATCTCGGGAAACCAGTTGCGCACGGCGTTGGTGACGAATCCGTAGCGGCCGTAGATGAAGTTGTAGCCGGCGGCGAGCACGATGCCCCCGTAGATAAGGGTGGTGGCGTAGCCGAGCCACAGCATCCGTGCGCCCCGGATCTTGAAATAGTCGGTGACGAGAACGATGAAGATGCCGACGGCATTCACCGTGACGGCCAGCGTGGCGGCCAACGCGAAGCTGTGCCAGAGGCTGTTCATCGCACGTTCGGAGCTGACCAGTTTCTCGACGGCCCGAAAGCTGAACTGACCCTCCGGGAAGAAGGTTCTGATGAGCAGGTTGGCGTTCGGGAAGACCAAAAACGTCGCCACGAACCACAGCGTCACCAGGGTGATGATGACGACGAACGGGGATCGGAACATTGAAGCCCACGACGAAGTGCGCACGGATGTTCCCCTCTAGTACTGCAGGATCGACGACGGGTCGATATACAGTCGCGCCGCAGAACCCGGTTCGAGCGCAGATCCGCCGCCCTCGGGCACCAGAGCACGAATGCTGCTGCCATGACTGTCGATTGTGTAGGTGCTGTGCGAGCCGTGGTAGGAACGGCCGGCGACAACGCCATCGAGCCGGATCGCATCCGTGTTGCCTGGGGGCGCCTGCAACGACACCTTCTCCAGGCGCAGGTACGACGTTTTCGCTGGTGCGAGACCGGTGCCACCGCGCTGGCGCAGCTGGTGCACGACGTCGCCCGAGAGCTTGTTCATCGCACCGACGAAGGTACAGACGAACTCGGTGCCGGAGCGGTTGTAGATCTCCTCCGGGGTGCCTACCTGCTCGACCACACCGTGGTTGAAAACGGCGATCCGGTCGCTCATGGTGAGGGCCTCTTCCTGGTCGTGCGTGACGTACACCGTGGTGATGCCGAGTTCCCGCTGCAGGTTCTTCAGCTGTTCGCGCAGCTGCACGCGCAGCTTGGCGTCGAGATTGGAGAGGGGCTCGTCGAGCAGCAGGATGCGCGGCTTGAGCACGAGGGCCCGGGCGATGGCGACCCGCTGCTGCTGGCCACCGGAGAGTTCGGACACGTTCTTCGCGAGCTGCTCCTCGCTGAGCTCGACCTGAGCGGCGATCTCGTCGACGAGCAGCGCCGTCTCGGCCTTCCTGGTCTTTCGCACCCGCAGGCCGAACGCGATGTTCTCCCACACGCTCATGCTGGGGAACAGCGCGTAGTTCTGGAAGACCATGCCCACGCTGCGTTTTTCGCTCGGCAGCCGGGTGGCCACCTTCCCGTCGATGTAGATCTCACCCCGGGACGGTTCGATGAACCCGGCGAGCGTGCGCAGGGCCGTCGTCTTGCCGCACCCGGAGGGCCCGAGCAGGGTGAAGAACTCACCCTGCTCGATCTCGAGGGTCAGGTCCGGGATGGCGATTTTCTCGCCGAAGCTCACTTCGACGTTCTCGAATCTGATCATGACTGTTCGTGCCCGGGCCGAGACTTAGGGCAGGTACTCGAGCTCGGTCTTCTCGACCCACTCGGAGATGCGTTCGCGGGTCAGCGACCAGTCGATGTCCTGCTTGGGGAGGGACTCGATCAGTTCGACGACCTCCGGAAGCGCCTCGGCGCGAGCCTTCTCATTCACCGGGTAGGACGCGAATTCGGCGGCGAACTCGCCCTGCACCTCGGCTCCGCCGAACCAGTCGATGAACTTCTCGGCCTGGTCCTGGCGCGGCGTGCCGTTGATGACCGCGATCTGCTCGGTGACGTAGGGGACACCGTCTTCCGGGCTGATCACGCCGGTCTTGGTGGCGTATTCGGCGTCGCGGCTGGTGATTCCGCTGCTCGGGAGCACGCCGTAGTCGACCTCGTCGCGGGTCAGGCGCGCATACAGGTCGGTGCCCTCGATCGCTGGTGAACCGTGCTTGTAGTAGTCCTGCACCTGCTTCCAGCCGGCATCCGAGACGCCCAGGTCGCCCTTCTCGTCGGCATAGGGCGCGAGCATGCCGGCGAGAACCAGTTGCGGGGTGGCCTGGCCGAGGCTGGTGTTCACTTCGTATCGGCCGTGGTATTCGGCGCCGTCCCACAGGTCGCTGACCTGTTTCGGGGCGTCTGCGCTCGTCACGGTGTTGGTGTCGTAGACGGTGACGATGGCCTGTTCGACGAGGGGCCAGAACGCCCCGTCCTTGGCGTCACCGGCTTTCTCGTCGACATCCCCCGACCACTCCGGCGTGTAGGCGGTGACGGCATCCTCTGCCTTCAGCGTTTCGAAGAACATATTGTTCAGGCCGAAGACGACGTCGCCCACCGGGTTATTCTTCTCGGCGACGATGCGGTTGGCGAGGTCGGCCCCGCCCAGCCCCACGATCTCGATCTTCATCCCGGCCTCGGCGGCCTTGGCGGTCACCCATTCCCCTCGCCCATCCGAATTGCTGTTCGTGTAGACGATGAGGGTTCCGGAGGATTCCCCCGACGACGCCTCGCCTGCCGTGCTGCTGCATGACGCCAACGCGACGGTGCCCAGAAGCACGGCCGCAAGAGTGGCCGCTGTGAGAATGCGCTTGTTCAATTGTGAGTCCTTTTCTGGGCCGCGAGAGGGCAGATGGCCACTCACCGACCGAATCAAGTTTTAGCAACGGTTCATTCACACTAAGTCGCAGCAAATACCGCCCCAGGCCACCTGAACGAAAGTTCGCCTTGCGTTAACTGGCTGTACTGACGCCGTTGGAAGCGATGCCGCAGTTGATGTCTTGCGCACGCAGCTGACGCAGAAATGTCCCGGGTTTTACTCGGCGCTCGTTCCCCGTAGAGTGCACACGATGGGCGCAGGTCGGCGGTTGGCCATTCAATGGGCTGAAGCTCCGGCGACACTGGGGGTGAGCGTTGGCGCGTTCGGCGGGCGCGGGCCGTCACTCCCTGCTCAGAGCGCACGGTTCACGGTTCACGGTTCACATTGCTCACGCCGCCGGAGCGAACCCCACCGACACGTCGATCAGCACCTTCCCGACAACGCCGCTCTCGACCAGGGCATGGGCATCCGCCGTGTGCGCCACTTCGGTGCGGTGCAAAGGCAACCCCGCCTCCTCCCCCACGCCCAGCGCGCCGTCGACGAGGGCCGCGGTGATGTCCTCGGCCGCCGCCCGAATCACGTCGGCCCCCACCGTGTAGAGCAATACGAACTGGTAGCGCACGTTGAGGCTGAAGTGCTGGCGCACGTCGAGCGTCTCCTGGTCGCCGCCGTTGTTGGCATAGACCGCGATCGACCCCCGATTACGGATGACGGCCAGGTCCAGCCTCGCATTCTGGGCCGGTGCGACCTCCACGATCAGGTCCACCCCCTCCGGTGCGATCGCCCGGATCTGGGCCACGACGTCCGGGTCGGTGTAGGTGAGCACGTGCTGCGCGCCGGCGGCCGTGGCGAGCGCCGCCTTCGCCGGCCCGCTCACGGTCGTGACAACGGATGCCCCCGCCCATCGGGCCAGCTGGATCGCCGCGTGCCCGACCGCACCTGCTCCGCCGGCCACGAGCACCACTTTCCCGGCTAGGGCGCCCGGGTGCAGCCGCCGCGGTCCGTCTTCGGCCACCGTCAACGCGCGGTACGCCGTGATCGCCGGCACTCCGAGGCTCGCGCCCTGGTCGAAACTCGCATTCGCGGAAAGCAAAAAGACGCGCTCCGCGGGCAGCACGGCGTACTCCTGGGCCGAGCCGCTATTTGCGCGCTGGTACGCGGCGAGCGCCTGGCCCGGTGCCGAGCCGCGGCGCGACTTCCAGTCGGTGGGGTTCACGCCGCTGACCACGATCCGCACCCGCACCTCGCCGGCACCGGGTTCGGTCACCGGCCGATCCACGAGGTGGAGCACAGACGGGTCACCGGTCTGGCTGTACACAATGGACTTCACGTCAGGGGCAACGCGGGCGGGGGTGGAAAGATTCTCGCCTTGCCCTCATCTCGGGCTTCGGCCCCACGACGCGCACCAGTGCGGCATCACCGATCGCGCAGGCATACCGAAAATCGCACGAAACCGCCTTCCTCACCGCGACTTCGCAGCCGCCCCGCGCCCAAGCTCGGAGCATGTCCACTCCCTTAGACGACCCCAACTTCCGAAGCGCATTCGGCGCAGCCGGCATGGTCCACCGGCCAGGCATGGCCAATGACCTTCTTTAGGAGATGGCACCGCTCTTGGCGAAAGATGGCCTAGATGTCAATGATCCGTCGAGTTTCGACATCGCTGCCTTGAACGCGGCACTCGCACGCACGGTTGAGCGAACACACCTGGAACGATTCATGCCGATCGGCGTGACCAGGTCGAATACGTTGACCGTGCTCCCAGCCGGTACAGGTGTCAGAACCCAGCCCCGAAGCACTCCGAACAGGAACAGAGGGCGACCCCGCACCGCGGGGCCGCCCTCTGGCGAAACGTCGAGCCGGTGAACCTAACCGGCCTCGGCCGCCGCTTCCTTTTCCGCCTTGCGACGAGCCTTCTCGGCGTCGAGAACGGCCTTCTCGGCCGCCTTCTCTTCGGCGATCCAGACGTCACGCTTGGCCCCGGGCACCCAGCCCTTGTCCACAACGTGGATCTGGTAGACGATCGCGACGCTGACGAGCACCACGGCGATGAGGATCGCAAGGACGACCCCGAGTCCGCCGCCCACACCGACGCTGACACCCACGAGGGTGCCGAACCAACCGAAGTCGGCGTCGCCGAAGGTGCTGTTGGCGAAGCCGAAGTCGCCGAGGACCAGCAGCAGGATGGCGGGCAGGATGGTGATGATCACGCCGTTGACGAAGCCACCGAGCATGGCACCGAGGCGTCCGCCGGTCGCGTTGCCGTAGACACCGGCTCCACCACCGGTGAAGAAGTGCGGCACCATGCCGGGGAGGATCAGTGCGAGCCCGAACATCGGGTTCAGCCAGATTGCCAGCACACCTAGCGCAAGGAGGCCACCGGCGAACGAGCTCAGGAAGCCGATGAGCACGGCGTTGGCGCCGAACGGGAACACGATCGGGATGTCGAGCGCGGGACGCGCACCGGGCACAACCTTTTCGGCGATCCCCTGGAACGCGGGGACCAGCTCGCCGAGCACGGTGCGCACACCGTAGAGGATGACCGCGACACCCACACCGAACTGCAGGGCCTGGGCAAAGGCCGCCATGATGAACGCGCCGGCGTCGGCGGAGCCGAAGATGTCCAGCGCCTCCTGCAGCGGCAGGGCGATGAGGCCCCAGATGGCGAAGACCATGTAGATGAGAACCATCGACAGTGAGGTGGCGACCATCGAGTCGCGCAGGAATTTGAGGCCCTGCGGGAACTTGATCTCTTCGGTCGACTTGCTGCGGTGACCGACGGCCTGGCCGGCGGCACCGGCAGCGATGTAGCCGAGGGTGCCGAAGTGGCCGATCGCGATGGTGTCGTTGCCGGTGATCTTCTTGGTCCAGGGGTGCGCGAACGCGGGCATGACCACCATGATCACGCCGAGCAGCAGAGCGCCGATGACGACCACGAGCCAGCCGGCGCCGTCTCCGAATCCGACGGAGAGCACCACGGTGAGCATCGTGGCCATGAAGACCATGTGGTGCCCGGTGAGGAAGACGTACTTCAGCGGGGTGAAGCGGGCCAGGGCGAGCATCACGAGGAACCCGAGGGTGAGCACGTAGGCGCTCTGAGCGCCGAACTCATCCTGCGCTATGGCGGTGATGACCTCGTTGGTGGGAATAACGCCCTGGGCGCCGGTGACCGCGAGGATCAGTTTGCCCAGCGGGTCAAGGGAGCCCACCACAACGCCGGCGCCGGCGCCGAGGATCAGGAAGCCGAGCGCCGCTTTGAGTGCGCCGCCGATCACCTGCCCGGCGTTGCGTTTCAGCGCCATCAGGCCGATGGCGGTGATAATGCCGATCAGGTAGGCCGGCACATTGAGAATCTGTTGTCCGATGAAGTTCAGTACGACGACGAGCCACTCCATTGTGGGAGCTCCATATTCTGTGAGAAGGGAAGGTGAAAGGGGTTACTCGACTGCGGCGGTGAGCTTCTCGGTGATCTCCTCGAGATCGAAGAAATTGTTGATGACGATGACCTCGGCGGGAACATCGCCGAGTTCTTCGGCCAGCTCCGCCGAGGTGAGCACGATCTCGGCCGTCTGAGCGGCGCCGCGAGCCACGCCCATGTCGGCGGCCTCGACATCCGCATCGATCCCGAGCTTGGCGAGAACCTTCTCGGCGTTCATTTTCAGCAGCACTGAGGTTCCAATGCCCATTCCACAGACGGCGACGATCTTCATGGGGTGCCTTTCGATTGGGTGAGAGAAGAGTGAAGAAGAGTGGGGTGGATGCGTGTGCCGCGCTTTACGCGACCGAGGAGAGCCCGCGGAGCACGGCGCGAACGTCGTCGGGGCTGGTGGCCGCGGTGAGGCGCTCCATGGCCGAGCTGTCGGAGAGAACACCGGCGAGTGCACGCATCACGGTGAGGTGAGCGTCGTGGTCGACGGCGGCGAGCCCGATCACGAGGTTGACGGGGTCGTTGGCCTTGTTGCCGAATTCGACGGGGGTGGCCAGGCTCACCCAGCTGAGTCCGCCGGTGAGAACCGCCGACGACGGCCGTGAGTGCGCCAGGGCGATGCCCGGGGCGATGACGATGTAGGGGCCGTGCTTTTCGACCGCGTCGATCATCTCGTCGGTGTAAGCATCCGTGGTTGCTCCACCCCACACGAGGCCGTCGCCGGCGAGACGGATCGCGGCGCGCCAGTCGGCTGCATCCGCCTGGGTCACGATGGACGACAGTGATTCGGCGAGGTTGAATGCCACGAATTAACTCCGTTGTTTGGATTCGATCCACCCCCTGACTGCGAGGGCGATTGGGATGACTGTACAAGCCTAAGCGACCTTTTGTCTACAAATGTACCAAAGTTTTTGAAATTGACTATCTAGCGTCGCCAAATGGCGTCGTGGGCAACGAATGGCGGGCGCGGGAAGTGTGGAAACTGCCAGGACTCCAGCGCGAGTTAGATCGACGGGACGGGCAGGGAGAGAGCGGGCAGGCCGCCACGAGTGAGCCGGCTGATGCGGTCGGGTTCAAAGAGTGCGTCCTGGGCGATGAGCGAGGCTCCCGTGATGCCGGCGATGTGGCCGAGACGAGATTTCTCCACCACAAGCCCCTGTAGAGCGAAATCCCGGGCGCCGGCGAAGATAGCGTCGCGGATGGCGCCGAGGAACGGCTCGCCGGCCTGGGCAAGGTTGCCGCCGACCACCACGGCCTGCGGGTTGAGCAGACCGACCACGTGCACCAGGCTCTGCCCGATGGCGGTGCCGGTCTCGTTGAGCAGCCGCAGCGCCTCGGGGTCGCCCTGGTTGGCGAGGCCGACGATGTCGTTGCTGGTGCGCACCCGGTAGCCTTGGCGCTGCAGTTCGCGGCGGATCACCGCACCGCTGGCGCTCGTTTCGAGCCGTTCGGTGCGAGCTCCGCCGGTGCGCACAGGGCTGAGATCGCCTGCGCCTCCTCGGGAGCCGTGGTAGATCGCGCCGTCGAGCACAAACGCCAGACCGACCCCGATGCCGGCTTTGAGCACCGCGACGTCTCGGTATTCGCTCCAGCCCCGCCGCGCCTCGGCGAGCGCCATGATGTTCACGTCTCGGTCCACGGCGAATACGGCATTGTCGAAGCGGCCGGCGAAATAGTCCTTCACCAAGACGCCGTCCCACTGCGCGTCCACCTGCCCGGTGGCGAGCCGCCCGGTCACAAAATCGACCGGTCCGGGCACACCCACGCCGATCCCCACCACGTCGGCGCGGGTCTTGCCGAGCCGATCGAGCATGTGGTCGAAGACCTGGCCGGCCCATTCGAAGATCTCGGCCGGCCCCTCGCTCAGTCCGATGTCGGCTTCATCCTCACTGAGGATGGTGGACACCAGGTCGGTGATGGCCAGCCGGGTGTGCGATCCACCGATGTCCACGGCGAGCAACAGGCCGGCGTGCGGATTGACCGCGAACTCCTCGGGTGGGCGGCCGCCGCGGGAATCGAGTTGCCCCACACTCACCACGATCGACGCGAGCAACAGTTCGTCCAGGCGCCGCGCCAGGGTGATCCGCGACCAGCCGAGCTGGTCGATGAGGTCGCTGCGGGTGGTGGCGAGACCGGACCGGATCAGGCCGAGCACCACGCCCGAGCCCGTGGATAGAGTGTGCGCCATCGTATTCATACCCCTCCGACGCATCCGTAGGCGCGCTACACACCCGACGGATCCGTTATTGACTTACGTACATTTGTATACCAAAGTATCTCGCATGGCTACCGAAATCCCGAATCTTTCGTCAACGATGACGCATACCGAACTCGACGCTCGCGCCGTCGCGAGCGCCCAGGCCCTGGCCGCCCACATAGTGCAGGCAAAAGGTCACGGACACGGCGGCACCGCCATGGCATTGGCGCCATTGTCCCATGTGTTGTTCTCCCGAGTTCTGCGCCACTCCCCCGCCCATCCCGACTGGCCCGCCCGAGACCGATTCGTTCTTTCGGCCGGTCACGCCAGTCTTCTGCTCTACACCCAGCTGTTCTTCACCGGCTACGGCCTCACCCTCGACGACCTCGCCAAGAGCCGCACCCTCGGCTCGAAGACACCGGGGCACCCCGAGGTGCACCACACCGTGGGCGTGGAGATGAGCACCGGGCCGCTCGGTCAGGGCGTCGCCTCGGCCGTGGGCATGGCCATGGCCGCCCGGCACGAGAGCGCCGTGTTCACCCCCGGCTCCACCCTGCTCGACCACAGCGTGTGGGTACTGGCGGGCGACGGATGCCTACAGGAGGGTGTCTCCGGTGAGGCGTCGAGCCTGGCCGGCACGCTCGGCCTCGACAACCTGGTGCTGATCTGGGACGACAACGGCATCACCATCGACTCCAGCACCGCCGACACCTTCACGGAAGACGTGCGCGCCCGGTACCGGGCCTACGGATGGCGGGTGCTCGAGATCGACACCCCGAACGACCTTGACGCTCTGGAACACACCCTCCGCGCCGCAGCGGAACGCACCGGCCGCCCCACCCTCGTGGCTCTCCGCACGGTCATCGGCACCCCCTCCGCGAAGTTCGGTGGCTCGTCGGCTGCGCACTCGGGCGGCTTCGGCGCCGACGAACTCGCCGCGGTGAAGACAACACTGGGCTTCGCACCCGACGCTCCCCTCGAAGACCTCGTCGACCCCGAGACCCTCGAGCACACCCGAGGTGCGCGCGCCCGCGGCGAGCAACTACACAGCAGCTGGGAGGCCGACCTCACCACCTGGAGCACCGGCGACCCCGAGGCGGCGGCGCGCTGGACCGCCTTCCGCGGCGGCGAGTTCGACAGCTCCGCCCTCGACACCGTGAACGTCGGCAGCGCCGGCGACACCATCGCCACCCGCAAGACCAACGGCGCCGTGCTCCGCGCGCTGCAGGGCTCAGTCCCGCTGTGGGGCGGCTCCGCCGACCTCGCCGGTTCCACCACCGTGGAGGTCGACGGCGACCGCTTCTCCGCCGCGAACCCTGCCGGCGAGTTCATCCGGTTCGGCATCCGCGAGCACGCCATGGCCGCCATCCTCAACGGCATCGCCCTGCAAGGGCCGTGGCGCCCGTTCGCCTCCACCTACCTGGTGTTCAGCGACTACATGCGGCCGAGCATCCGTCTCGGCGCACTAATGGGACTCGGCGCGGTGTACGTGTACACCCACGACTCGGTCGCCGTCGGCGAAGACGGCCCCACCCACCAGCCGGTCGAGCAGATCGCGTCACTCCGCACCGTTCCGGGGCTCGACGTGGTGCGCCCCGCCGACTCCGTCGAGGTCGTCGCCGCCTGGCGTCGTATTCTCGCCTCCCCCGACCGGCCGGTCGCCCTCGTCCTCAGCCGGCAGGACCTGCCCGTGCTCGAGAGCCACGACACCACCCCCGCGGGGGTCACGGCCGGCGGTTACGTGCGCTGGCAGCACGGCGATGGGAACCACCTGGCCATCCTCGCCACCGGCAGTGAAGTCCACCTCGCGATCAAAGCCGCCGCACGCTTGGCTGAGGACGGCATCTGCGCCCGGGTCGTGTCCATGCCCTGTGTCGAGTGGTTCGCGGAGCAAAGTACCGACTACCGCGAGGTCGTGCTGCCGGAGGCCCTGCGTGCCCGGGTCGCCGTCGAGGCCGGCCGCGGCGATGCCTGGTACCGCTGGGTGGGCCTCGACGGGCGCGTGGTGTCGATCGAGGAGTTCGGCGAGTCGGGCAGCGGCCCTCAGGTTCTGCGGCGCCGCGGCATCCACCTCGACGCTGTCATCGCGGCAGCGCACGCCACCCTCGCCGCCACCCGGCTCAGGGAATCGGCAGGATCACGCGCTCGGTGAGCCACACCGTCGGCCCGGCGACCCGGCCACCAGGGAGAGAATGGAATCACTATGACAACCATCCTCAACGTCATCTGGCTCGTGTTCTCGGGCTTCTGGCTGTTCCTCGGCTACATGCTGGCGGCGCTGATCATGTTCGTGCTGATCATCACCATCCCCTGGGGCATCGCAGCGGCCCGGATCGGCGTCTACGCGCTCTGGCCGTTCGGCAAGACCGTGGTCGACAAGCCGAACGCGGGCGTCGGGTCCTTCCTCGGCAACGTCGTGTGGGTGATTCTGGCCGGCTTCTGGATCGCCCTTGGGCACCTCTTCTCGCGCATCGCGCTCTGCTTCACGATCATCGGCATCCCGTTCGGGATCGCCAACTTCAAGCTGATTCCGGTGGCGCTGATGCCGCTCGGCAAGCAGATCGTCGACATTCGATAAGGGTTCACCGTTGCGCGATAGAGACCGCAGCTTTGCGCATCGCCCGCGACTAAGCCCAGTCGCCGAAAAGCACCCCTAGTTCGGGTTGTGTTGCCTTACCGACAGTGACCCGTGCCCGGGCGCGACGACACATTTTGCGGCGTAGATCGGAACTCCGCCGTGCTCCGCTGTCTGGGTCAGAACGAGGACCGCCGCTGCCGGCTCTATGTTCAGCAGTTTCCCTCGCGTGGGGCCAGCGTCGGTTGCGACGATCTGGCACACGCTGTTTGTGAAGACGTGGCCGTTGGCCTGCATGGATGCGAGGAGTGTCCGTGGTTCGGCGGCGATCTCCGAGAGTTCGGATGCGATTCGCGCGCTCACATCACTGAGGTAGCGCCCAGCGGGGAGATGCTCTTGAACAGTGGCAACGGGAACGCCATCCTGCAGCAAGACGCTCTCGCGGATCCAGGCGTTGGCAGCCGGGTCGAGCGAGAGTCGGTGGGACACGAAGTCTGTAACCCCTTCCAACTCGAAGCGCACCGGCTGGACAGTCAACGTCATGTTCGGGTCGGCTAAGGCGATCTCAAATGGCCGCAGCTGCTCCAGTCCGCCGTGCGGGATGAAGTCCGTCACGAATCGTCCAACTCCGCGACGGGTGACGAGTAACCCGTCTTCTTCGAGGAGCATCAGCGCCTCGCGTACGGGTGTGCGGCTGACGCCGAGCATTGCCGAGAGCTCTGTTTCCCTCGGCAGCATTTCGCCGAGCCGGAACACACCAGAGCGGATTCCATCTGCGAGCCGCGTGTAGACGGCGACTCGAATCGGCTGGCCGACCGTGAGGTAGAGCTGCTGGTGAAAGAACGGGTGCGGTTCCAAACGGGTCGCCACGAGGCCTCCTTGTCACCCCGAACGTATCACATTTGATATGCTACCTGAGAGGTATAACTTCATACTATGCAGACGAAGGGGTCAATATGAGTTCAACCACCACGAGGGTCGGATCACCGTTAACGATGAAGGGTCTGTATCCCCCCACGAGCAGCACGCCGCACATTGATCCGAAAGGGGTGGACATCGCCGAGACGATCCTCCTTCCGGGGGACCCGCTGCGAGCAAAATTCATCGCCGAGACCTACTTCGACGACATCCGGTGCTTCAACGAGGTTCGTAACATGTTGGGCTTTACGGGCACTTACCGGGGGCGTCCCGTGTCCGTGATGGGCACGGGTATGGGCATCCCCTCCATCTCGCTCTATAGCTATGAGCTGATCCACTTTTTCGGGGTCAAGAACCTGATCCGGGTGGGCAGCTGCGGCGCCATGCAGAAGAACATGGAGCTCTACGACGTAGTTATCGCCCAGGGCGCGTCGACCGACTCCAACTACCTGCACCAGTTCAACCTGCCCGGTTCATGGGCGCCGCTGTCGTCGTACAGGCTGCTCGAGCACGCCAAACGGATCGCCGACGAGCGCGGTCAACGCACCCACGTGGGCAATGTGCTCTCGTCCGACCTGTTCTACGGCGCCGATCCGGACGCCATGGGGAAGTGGATGAAGATGGGCATCCTGGCCGCCGAGATGGAGTCGGCAGGGCTGTTCGCCAACGCCGCGGCCGGGGGCGTCGATGCGCTTGGCATCTTCACTGTTAGCGACCAGCTCGTCACCAACGCCAAGACCACCCCCGAGGAACGGCAGACCGCCTTCACCGGAATGATCGAAATCGCGCTGGAACTGATCTGATGAGCAACGCGAGTCACGCCAAGCGTCCAACCCCGGCCTTCACACCGACCCGGGCCGTTCCTATCCTGCTGTTCCTCTTCGTGTTTTCGCTGGTGCTGGACAACGGCTTCAAGTTCATGTCGCCGGCGCTGGCGCAGGACCTCAACCTGCCCGTCAACACCGTCAGCCTGCAAGCCACGCTGACCGGCATCCTGATCGGTATCGGTGCCGTAGTTTACGCCGCGCTGGCCGACTCGATCAGTATCCGGAAACTCATCATTTTCGCGATCCTCGTGATGACGATCGGGTCGATCGTCGGCTTCATCTTCCAGGCCAACTTCTGGCTGGTCCTGGTCGGCCGGCTGATCCAGACCGCCGGCTTGGCGGCCGCCGAGACCCTCTACGTGATCTACGTCACCAAGCATTTCAGGGGCGACGAGCAGAAGAAGTACCTGGGCTTCAGCACCGCAGCCTTCCAACTGTCGCTACTGATCGGCACCGTCGGCAGCGGCTTCATCGCCACCTACATCGGCTGGGCGGCCTTCTTCCTGGTCACGTTGCTTTCCCTGCTGACCATCCCGCTCGTGCTCCGCACGGTTGCTGCGGAGGAAACGAACGACAGCCACGTGGACGTGCTCGGGCTTTTCCTGATCGCGGTGTTCGCCACCGGCATCATCCTGTTCATGCAGAACTTCAACCCGTGGTACCTGGTGCCAGTCATCGCGGGGCTGATCCTGTTCATCTGGCACATCCGAACCAACGACAACGCCGTGATCACCATCGCGTTCTTCGCCAACGCACAATACTCGCTGATGATCAGCGTGGTATTCGTCATCTACACGGTCCAGCTCGGCTACACGTTCCTCTTCCCATTCCTGGTATCCGACATCTACGGCTACAACCTGGGTGAGGTCTCCCTGCTGCTGATCCCCGGCTACATCGCCGCCGTGATCGTCGGCTCGGCCACCGGCAAAATCGCCCGGTTCCTCACCTCCAAGCAGGCCATCACCACGGCGTTGATCGTGATCACCGCCTCGATGCTGATCCCGGCTCTGGTGGTGGACAAGTGGATCGGGATCTTCGTGATCTCGATGGTCTTGTTCGGCATGGGCTTCGCGTTGATGTACGGCCCACTCGTATCGACCGCCATTGGGCGGGTGCCGGTCGAGAAATCCGGTATCGCCATCGGCTTCTACAACCTCACCATCAACATGGCAGTGCCGATCGGCATCGCCTACACCGCAACCCTGATGGACCTGAAGCCCAACCTGCTCGGGGGCATCACCGGCACCGACCAGGCAGCCTCTTACGGAACGGTGTTGCTGATTCTCGCGGCGGTCGCCGCCCTCGGACTGGTGCTCTACCGCGCCTTCATCGTGGTCCTGGAGCGCCAAGGCGAACCCGCACCCGAACCCGTAACCAACTAAGGACATACCATGATTTCGACCTCCACCCTCTCCCTCAGCTCCGCGATCGTCGCCCAGCACATCGACCACACCCTCCTCAAGCCCGAGGCCACCGCAGCAGACGTGACCGCACTCATCGCCGAGGCCATCAGGCTCGGCACCTACTCGATCTGTGTCTCCCCGTCGATGCTGCCGCTCTGCATCCCCGCCGGCTCCGACCTCAAGGTCGCGGTCGTCTGCGGCTTCCCCAGCGGCAAGCACCACAGCGCTATCAAGGCCGCCGAGGCCGCCCTCGCCATCGAGCAGGGCGCGGACGAGGTCGACATGGTCATCGACATCGGTGCCGTCAAGGCCGGCCGGTTCGCGGACGTGCAGGCCGATATCGCGGCCGTTCGTGTAGGCGTCCCCGCACCGAAGGTGCTCAAGGTGATCATCGAATCCGCCGCGCTGACCGACGCCGAGATCGTCGGCGCGTGCCAGGCATCCGTCGCCGCGGGGGCCGATTTCGTCAAGACCTCGACCGGTTTTCACCCCGCCGGCGGGGCGACCGTGCACGCCGTTCGCCTGATGAAGCAGACCGTGGGCGACCGGGCCGAAGTCAAGGCCTCGGGCGGTGTGCGAACCTTTAACGATGCCCTGGCCATGATCGAAGCCGGCGCCACCCGCCTCGGCGTCTCCGGTAGCGCCGCGCTGCTCTCCGGTGCGTCTTCGGCCGAAGGCGCTGGCAGCTACTGACAACCGGCCGGGCTCGCACATTCCATCTTGTGTAAGCCCGGCGCGCATGTTCTTACCGGCCCACCGAGACGTCGATCAGCACCTTCCCGACAACGCCGCTCTCGACCAGGGCATGCGCGTCCGCCGTGTGCGCGAGATCGGTGCGGTGCAAAGGCAACCCTGCCTCCTCCCCCACGCCCAGCGCGCCGTCGACGAGGGCCGCGGTGATGTCCTCGGCCGCCGCCCGAATCACGTCGGCCCCCACCGTGTAGAGCAATACGAACTGGTAGCGCACGTTGAGGCTGAAGTGCTGGCGCACGTCGAGCGTCTCCTGGTCGCCGCCGTTGTTGGCATAGACCGCGATCGACCCGCGATTGCGGATGACGGCCAGGTCGAGCGGCGCATTCTGGGCCGGTGCGACCTCCACGATCAGGTCCACCCCCTCCGGCGCGATCGCCCGAATCTGGTCGACGATGTCCGGGTCGGTGTAGGTGAGCACGTGCTGCGCGCCGGCGGCCGTGGCGAGCGCCGCTTTCGCCGGACCGCTCACGGTCGTGACAACGGATGCCCCCGCCCACCGAGCCAGCTGGATCGCCGCGTGCCCGACCGCACCTGCTCCGCCGGCCACGAGCACGACCTTGCCGGTCAATGCACCCGGGTGCAGCCGCCGCGGGCCGTCTTCGGCCACCGTCAGCGCGCGGTACGCCGTGATCGCCGGCACGCCGAGGCTCGCGCCCTGGTCGAAGCTCGCATTCGCCGGCAGCAAGACGACGCGCTCCGCCGGAAGCACCGCGTATTCCTGCGCCGTGCCGCTGTGCGCACGTTGGTACGCGGCCAGTGCCAGCCACACCCGGTCGCCCACCGCGACGTGCGCCACGCCGACGCCGACCGCTTCCACAATGCCGGCGCCGTCCTGGCCGGGCACGACGTCGTCGAACGCGAGCGCCTCGCCCGGTGCCGAGCCGCGGCGAGACTTCCAGTCGGTGGGGTTCACGCCGCTGACCACGATCCGCACCCGCACCTCGCCGGCTCCGGGTTCTGTCACCGGCCGATCGACGAGCTGGAGCACGGACGGGTCACCGGTCTGGCTGTACACAATTGACTTCATGTCAGGGGTAACGCGGGTGGGGGCGGAATGTTTCCCACGGTGCCGATTGCACTCCCCGCGGCACAGGTGCCGGCAACCCGGCTCCGGACCCATGCTCGCCGAACGCGGCATTCACCATGACTATGACGACCTCGACCCCTCCGAGCGGGCGCAACCGCGACCCCCACCGAGCCAGGCTGTGGCGCCCCAACCGTCGCCCTCAGCTGTGCCAGTGATTACGGTTCTGAACTACCCCATCAATTCCAAGATCCTGCCAAACGGCTTCCGACAACCAATCCGAGTGGGAAAACCAACTGACCGGTGATGGCTCGTGTACGACAAAGTTGCTGGAATGGAAGTATCCATTTGAGGCCCTCCCAGACAGCCAAGGGAGTGGAAATCTTGAGGCGATCCAGTCCGCGAGGATCGCGTAGTCCATGTGCGTTCGCAGCGCGACAGCACCGCCTGTATTCCCGTTAATGGTGGCCCATGAATGGCGGCTGCGCACTAATGCTGGAGTGCTCAGGAGCACGAGGAATCTGACCTGCAGACCCTGCTCGATGGCTGACAATGCTACGTTGCCGCCGTGGCTGTGTGCATACAAGACGTCCAGTGGCTGGCCGTCGTTGGCTCGGTAGTTCCACTCGACGAGTTCCTCGGCCGCACGGTCCCTGTCTGAAGCCCGATACCGGCCAGACCACCGAAATGCTCCCTCAGCCTGTCCGTACAGCCCAGGAGAATGATCGCGGGCAAGGTATCGATAGAATTCGCTGTTCGGTGCGAGCGGGGACTTGCCATAGGGCGAGAACGTTCCGTGCACCCCAATGCCGAGGTCAGCCCGAGGCATGTGGATTGGCGAACTGCGCCGGGCCCGGGGGACTTGTTGCGGGGGTTCGAGCGCCTCCAGCATTAGTTGAGCAACAGCCCGGGCGCGGGGGTCATTTGAGCGGTTTCCCTCAAGTAAGACGCGAACGAGCCCGTACGGAAGTTCATCGATCGTGCTACCGGCAGACAATTCGAGCAACACGAAAGATCCTGCGGAAGACACTCTGACAAGCTCTGCCTCATCGTCCATGCCTTCGTGAACCAGCTCAATAGCTGCTTCGGTGTCACCCTCGCTGGCCGCATTCCACAGCTCCCGGTCGTTCCGCTTGGCTCCCGACTTCTCTCGAAGCTTTCGCACTGCATCACGGTCAGCCATACCGCCGTCGACTAACAGCGAAGCTAATCGTGGCACGCGGAGGTCCGCTGTCTCCAATAGATACTCGGACACGACCTCTTCACTCGGTAGGGAGCTGCCTGCGTCGACGAATCTCGTCTTGTCAGGCCGCGTGAGTTGCTCTGTAATCGACATGATTTGAGTAGCTCGCGACACGTCGTTTCGGCCATTCTTCTCTTCGAAAGCTTCCCGCCCGGCTTCGCTATGACCAAACACTGGATCAAAAATCATTGAGCCCCCGCCCGCCTCAATGTGGACTGAAAATCCACGACTCGCTTCAAATTCCATGATGGCAGAACTGCAGAACAATAGTCGACACATGGTCACGCAGGTACACCTCAATCCAAGCGACCCGCGCCTTCAATATCTCCACAAGCCCCGTGGGGTGACAGTTCGGAAGCTCATAACGAGGTTTGACAAGGAGCATGTGTCGGAAAGGCAGGTGGCTTCTGCAGTTTGGCGGTGGGGTGGCGCCGTCCGTCGCAGACCGGACCTCGACCATAGCTACTGCAGCTCTGGATCACGGCTACGTCAGCCTCCACGGATCGCGCCACTTTTGCTGATGTGCATTGCTATGGATGCACTCTCGCACCTCGGGCAGACCATGGAATCGAGAGCCTCACCGATGGCCTCGGTGCACGCAATCCCGAGTCCCGGATAAGTGCCCTGCGAGACGAGGCTCTTAGGCTGCCGAAGCCGAAGCCGCAAAGTACTCGTAGAGGCTCGACTCGATTGGGCTGGCCAGGCCAAGGGTCATGGAGACCACATCATGCCCACTCTCTCCGGACATCTTTGTCTGGCGAGCCTCCTGAGATTTGGCTCTGCCGAGATAGTAGAAGTCAGTGCCTTCCGCATCGTCTTTCTTGGCGAAGACATGCAGCGGAAGCCGATTCTCAACGATGGCTTTCACCTCGCCACTCGCGAGCGTTCGTCTGCTGCGGGTATACCAAGTCAAGGTTGATGGATTGAGGAACTCATCCTCATACTTCGTGCTCTCGGACACGTCTGACCCTTTGTGGTAAGTCACAAAAATCGGGCAACTATTAGAGAAGTAGTCGACCTTATATCCGTAGATGGTGCTCTGTTGGTTCGACTGCCAATTGAGCAAACGACAGACGTCCTTGCGAGAGTAGCGCTGCCCCACTTCCAGCTCCCCGCTCCACTTGTAGCGGTGGCGCGCAAGATACAGTCCCGTGTCAACGACATCGCGAACGTGCATTTTGAAAAGCGGATCTGCATCCCATGCCACCGCGAATTTTTCGCTCAGACGATATACGCCATCGTCAAGGGAAATAATCGGGGCTGAGCCATACTTGGCTGCTTCGGCTTCGGTGAAGAAAGTCAGGCTCACTACGGCCAGGACAGAACTGAGAGTCGCCTGATCATTGGCCAGGCCGCTTACCCCGAGCGCAGCTTGATAGCCCTCGATCGTCACTCCGCCAGAACGCGACAGGAGCTTGTCGAGAAGCAGTAGCTCGTGGGGTCGCTTTCCGTTGAGCAGTTCTCCGGAGAGGAACGTTAGGAAAGCATCCTCGAACTCCCCGGCCGTGGCATCCGTTGCCCCGACCTTGTTGAGAAATCTCCAGTAGTTCTTCTGCTTGGTCGCAATGACCGTCGGGTCGACGGTGTCGAAGCGTGCGAAGTCCATGAGCAGCGGTGATCGACCGAGGCGGTTCTTGAGGTCGACGAAGGCCTTCTTCAGGTTCGACATGCTGTCAAGTGTTGTGGTCGCGAGGGAAGCGAAGATCTTCTCTCTAGATATCGCGTCAAAGTTGACACTTGAGAGACCAGCTATCGCCCCAGCTTCTTGCGCATCGATGATCTTCTTGCGGATCGAATCCTTGTTAAGAGTGCTGTCACCGAAAAGCGCGATGGGGATCAGGTAGTTGTTGTCATAGTTGCCAATGAAATCGATCACGACGAGGTGGTCTTTGCCAGCAGCCTTGCGAAGCCCGCGACCCAACTGCTGGGTGAACACGATGCTCGATAGGGTCTGCCGGAGCATCACCACTTGATTCACCGAGGGGATGTCGATGCCTTCGTTGAAGATATCGACAGTCGCGATGTAGTCAAGCTCACCGCGCGCCAGCATCTGCACGGCCAGCTCGCGCTCCTCGACCGAGTTCTTCCCGCTCAACGCGCGTGTTCGAAGTTGCTGCCCGTGGACATCCCGCTGGTTGAGGATTCCAGAGAGCTCAGCAGCCTCGGCATTCTTGCTGCAGAAGATCAACCCTTTGACCGGCACACCTGCATGGCCATATTTTTCGATGGTGGACACGAGATGGTCGACGCGCTCAGACGCGACCAACCGGCTGAGATCCGCGACCTGATCGATGACTTCGCCATTCGATTTCACGTAGTCGGTGACCCCGTAGTAGTGGAACGGCGCCAACATGTCGGCTTCAAGCGCCTTCTGCAAACGGATTTCGTAAGGCACGTTGAAGTCGAACAGCTCAAACACGTTGAACTCATCGGTGCGCTCCGGAGTCGCTGTCATCCCGAGCAGGAACGCCGGCTCAAGGTGATCGATCAGCGTGCGGTAGCTCGCGGCGCCAGCGCGGTGGACTTCGTCGACCAGCACGTAGTCAAAGGCGTCGGGCGCAATTGCGAGCAGATTCTCTGGACGGGAAAGCGATTGAATCGATGCGAACACATAGCGTCGATCGAGCTCTTTCTTCGACCCAACGAACTTGCCGAAGTCACTGTCCGGGGCATCGAGCACGCGCTTGAACTCATCAATCGCCCGGTCCAAAATCTGCTCGCGGTGAACGACGAACAACATTCGTTCGGGCGCGTACGCCCGAACGTCCAGCGCGGAGAGGATGGTCTTTCCTGTCCCTGTGGCCGAAATTACGACGGCACGGCTCTCCCCAGCATCCCGCAAAGCCTGAATCTCAGCGAGGGCTTCTACCTGCATTGAATTTGGGAGGATCACTCCCTCCGGTAGCGAATCACCGAGCGGTTCAACCCCTGTTGTGGACCGGAGCGGGTTGTGAGGCTGCAGAATCCACGTGAGTGCGTACTCATCGATCCACGCCCGCGTCAAGGCGGTCGAAGCATCCCTATGCACTTGCACGGCGCACGTGAGTTGCTGCACGATGTCACCATCGGGCAGAGCAGAAAAGCGCAGATTCCACTCCTGGTTCTTCAGCAACGCCGAGGCCGTCAAGTTGGAGCTGCCGACGATCGCCGTGGTGCTCGACTCCTGCTCGAATATGTACCCTTTCGCGTGGAACCCAGCAGCGGAGTCCGGATAGACGAAGACGTCGATGCCATCGAGGTTGAGAAGCTCACGGAACGCGGCAGGCGAGTTGAATCCGAGATACGTGGAGGTGATGATCGTGCCCGTTCCTCGGTAATCGAGGAGTGCCTGTTTGAGCAGGGCGATCGCGCTTGGCGTGATGAATGCGACCGAGAACACGAAGTTGCGCGACCGCTTGAGCTCATCAAGGATTGCTTTGAGCATTGTCTGGCCATTGGCGTTCGATACAAGAGTGGGATGGAAGACCTGGTCAGCCTTGACGCTTGAATCCAAGAATCCAAAAGCATTGTCGAGCGTTAGTTGACTGCGAGTCTCACTCAAACCAGGAAGTCTTTCATCACACGCGCGACTGCGGGGATGTCGGCGGGCGCCCACTCAAGCTGATCAAGCTCAGCGGCTTGCACCCAGCGAATCTCCGAGTGCTCAGTCAAACGAGGTTCCTTGCCAATCAGCGAGCAGTAGTAGGTGGTGAGGATGACGATGCCAAAGTCATACTCATGCTCGGTGGTTTCGATATGCTCGCCAATTTCTGCGGAGCAGAGGAGCTCTTCTTCGAGTTCGCGCAGTAGTGCTTCCTGAGGCGACTCGTTCGACTCAATCTTGCCTCCCGGAAACTCCCACATGCCGGGCAACGACATTGTCGAGCTCCGCTGTGCCGCGAGGATAGTTGCGCCTCTAGTGAGGACGGCGCCGACGACTTCGATTCTCTTCTTCAAGTGCTCACTCCGTTGCTTGGCCGTCGATGCGTATTGCCAGCTTATCTAGCGGTGGGGACACCCTCAGGGCCGGATTCATACCAGTGCGAGCGTGCTCTTGCAGCGCGGATACCGCCGGCAGCCCAGGAACGCCCCGCGCTTGCTGGTGCGCTCGACCATGAACGCCCGGCCGCACCGGGGGCAGACGACGGAATCGAGCGGCTCGCCGATGGCGTTGGTGCGCACGATCTGGTGGTCCCGAATCAGTTCCATCAGGAACGGAGACTCCCTGTTCTTGACGGTGAAGAGCAGCACACCTCGCCGAGCGCGCGTCATGGCCACATAGAAAAGTCGCCGCTCCTCGGCCCGTGTGAAGTCCTCGGCAGCGGGCATCGCCATCCGTAGGACCGGATCGTTCGGAATGGTGCTCGGAAAGCCCCACTTGCCCGAGACCATGCCCGGGATCACGATGTAGTCCGCCTCGGCGCCTTTCGAGGCGTGGATGGTCATGAACTTGACGTCGAGCAGGTCGTTGAGGTCGCGACAATCCGGCACGCAGTCGATCTGGTGGCGGTAACGTCCGAGGACGAACACGGTGACCTTGACACCCACAGGCTGAGGGATTCTGCCCCGGACGATCTGAGTGTGCAGCGCCTTCAGCCGGTAGTGGATGGCTGCCTTCACGGCGTTGTCGGTGTCGACCGAGACGGCACTGATCGTCGGCGGGAACTCCGCGGTCGAGGACACGACCCGCTTGACCAGCTGGCTGGGGTTCTGCAACACGAACGTGCTGGAGACATCCGCTATCGATTGAGGAAAACGGAACGTGCGCTCGAGCCGCAGCACCTCACTCGGCCCGAACAGGTGCTCGAAGTCGGTCATCACCGACAGGTCGGCGCCGGCGAACCGGTTGATGCTCTGCCAGTCGTCACCGACGGCGAACAGGTGACGGCCGGGCTGGGCGACGAGGGCGCGGGCGAGCCTGGCCCGGGCGTGGCTGGCGTCCTGGAACTCGTCGACCATGACCAGCTCGTAGGGGCTCTCCCAGTCGCCGGCCTCCAGGTGCTCGGCGGACAGGTTGAGCATGTCCTCGAAGTCGATGCAGCCCTCGGCGGCGAGCTTCTTGTCCCATTCGCGCCGGATCGGGGCGAACAGGCGCAGGAACGCGGCGTCGCGGAAGCGCAGCTCACCATGCGACTGCGCCTCGAGGCGATCCCGCAGCTGGTCGTCGCTCAGGCGATTGCTCTTCGCGTGGGTGAGGAACGAGCGGAACGTCTGAAGCAAGCGCCCATAGTCAGTGGGTGCCTGCCCGGCCAGTAGCCGCTCAGGGTTGGCCTGCAAACGGATGCCGCGCGCGGTCAGCTCCTTCTCCAGATGGCTGAGGCCCTCACCGCTCCACAGCTGGGCCATCGTCGTCTCCAGAAGCGTGGTGCCGTGGTGGCGGTGGGTCTCGCGCTTCCACTGCATGCCGTCGAGGTAGCCGACGAACTCTTCCGGGGCCTCCCCGTTCTCGTCGACCGCCCAATGTTCGTGGTACGCGTCGATCTGTGGGTAGTAGAAGTCCGGGTGGTACTGCCGGTGCTCGGAGTCGGCCAGGTCGACCTCGTAGGAGCGTTCGTAGACGTACTCGACGCTGTTGAAGTAGAGCCAGTCGGCGATCATCCGTTCGCCGGTGCTTCTGACCTGCTCGCCCTGGGCCGTGCGGAAGGCAGTCGGCTTGTCCGTTTCGCTGGCCTCTGCGTCAGGGTCGGGATAGTCGCGAGCGAGCACCGCCCGGAAGAAGTCCCAGTGCAGGCGGAAGGGCGGGTTGGTCGCACGGAGGACGTCGACGATCCGGCCCAGCTGGACGAGGTCTCCCCCGTCGAGCCAAGGAGCCAACGACGACTTGCGGCCGGTGGCCTGCCCGATGATCTCGAGGCCAAATGCGTGGAACGTCTTTGCGACGACCTTGTCGGCATCCAGCCCCAGGGGCGCCAGCCGTTCCTGGGTGCGAGCACCCAGCTCCTTCGCCGCTGCATTGTTGAACGCCAGCATCAGGATCTTGTCGGCCGGAATCAGGTTGCGGTGCAGCGCGTAGCCGGCTTTGGCGACCATCGTCGAGGTCTTGCCGGATCCGGCTGCGGCGACGACGAGCATCCGGTTGTCGAAGCAGACGACCGCGCGCGCCTGCTCGAGTGTGAGGGGCGATTTTTCGACGGTCTCGAAGAACTCGTGGCACTCGTCGAGTTCGGCCTCGAGGTGGCGCTCGTTCTGGGCGGCCATGAACGCGGGAAGGTCCTCACGCCAGATCTTGACCGTCTCTGTGGCGACCGCGGAGAGGGCTTCGATGTGCGGCTGCAGATCGGGGTCGTCGAGCAGCTGGCCGAAGCCGACGGCGGCTTTGCGCGCAGCCCAGTATGCGGAGAACTCGGTGGTGAGCCAGCCCTTCGTCTTAAGCTGCGCGGCGACGGCGGTGGCGAGAGCTTCGGTGAAGAGCCGCACCTGGTTGGCGGCCTGATCGAATTCGTCGACCAGTTGCAGCAGCCTGAGCACGTGCTCGGCCTCGGCTTGGGCCGCTTTGAAGGCGATCGCAAAGGATGCCGCACGCCGGTTCGGGATGCCGCGGAACCGGAAGCGCCGATCCGGGTGGTCCAGCTCGAGGTGTGACCAGACGCGACCTGCGGTCACAGTCAGGCCGCCGAACGAGCCGATGTTGCGGGCCACTGGCTCACCGTCGAGGGTGATCGTGAGCTCGGGCCAGATCAGCGTCAGTCGCCAGTCACGGGATTTCGTGAAGCGCTTGCCGAGGGCCGACGGGCGCCAGGCCTGCGGTGCGGCCGGGACAGTCACGGGCGGCTGTGCTGGGCGAAACGGACCATCACGCTGCCGCTCGCCGAGTCTTCCATAGCAGCTTCGCGGTTCGAGATAAGAACGCAAGCAGCGCCAGCGCAGTCGAAAATGTGAGCAGGTATTGGGCAACCGTAGACATGCTGCCCAGCGTCACCAAGGTCACTGAGGGGTTTTCGGTCCCGATGTGCCACAGTACATACCCGATGCCGGCAAGCACCGCCGATATGGAGAAGGCTCCCAGTAGCATTTTCGGGCCATTGCCGCGGAGAATTTGAACGATGCCATCCAAAAGAAAGGAGGCCACGAACGGCAGGAAGACCGTTCCGACGAGAATCCCGCAATACGCCACGAGCAGCCCACTGAACCCGGCCAGTACATCTTCTGAACTCACTCTTCAGTCCCCCAACTGTTTCATCAAGTCAGTTTTTAACCGTCGCAGCCTCAGCGACAGTGCCAAACACCGCAGCCTATACTCAGTCGCCCAGGTGCCACGTGTAGGAACCATCGTCCCAATTCATGGTCGCGGAGAAGCGGTATCCGCTTGCCGTGCCATCCGCATTCTCTTTGTTGATTGCGATACAGGTGAATGTCGTTGTTATGGCGGTGAGGTCATCAGTGGAGCCGCCACCCAACGGCGTGCACGATGACTTGTCGATGGGGCCGTCGAGTATTCCCTCAACAACCCGGGCCTGCGCATCCGTCGTAATGGACGCCTCAATCTCACCAACAGTTGTCATGCGCACGTCACGTTCAGCAGAATCCAAAGCTTCCTGGGCGGCCTCTTCAGCAGCCACTTTGGCGGCCACGGCTACTTCGGCGGCCTTTTCCTTCTTAGCAGCGGCCTCTTGAGCAACAACCTCGTTGTTGTGCACGACGGTCCGTGAAATGACTGCGGTCCCCCCACCCAGAACGATTAGTGCAGCAATCGCGATTGCAGCGATCTTGACTGTTTTTCGGGATGCGCGCGAGTGAACGAAGGGTTTCCCGCAGTTGGGGCAGAATGCGCCATTCGTTCTGGACTGGGTGCTGCAGTGTGCGCAAACCTTGGTAGGCACATCGCTGTCGATTGGCTGCGTACCGGGTTCCTCGCCACGTTCAGTACCAGGCTCTTGAACTGGATTGTCCTGAGCTTCGTCGTCTCGGTCGGGTGTTTCTTGGTCTGCCATAGTGCCAGCCTATGGGCGTGGAAAGTCGCAAAAGATCCAGATGAACAGCCCATTTGACCCCAGTTGGGGGCGATCCCATTCTCGGGGCAACACTCGGTCACACCTAGGCTTCAGACATGACCCGACGGATGTCCGACCCAGCATTTCGCGACGACCAGATGAGCCGAATAGACGAGCCGCAGGTGCGCGCGATCAACGCACTCTGCGATGAGCTTATGCTCGAGAAGCCACAGTTTTCGGTGCCGTACATCGCGCCCCACTACGGAGCGTCAACCGCCGTCATCCTCGCCCTATCCTCAAACCCCGGGCCACAGGCCGGCGGTGCGAAGGGCTCCGGCATGCTCTCCCGAGAGAACAACGACGGCTCGGCTGCCCGGATGAGCGACATCTACGAGACCGTGGGCCTCACCGACGACCAGATCGTGCCGTGGAACGCGTACCCGTGGCACGTGCACGAAACGCACCCGAACGGCCTGCCGAACAATCTCATTGACGACGGTCTCGATGCGCTCAAGCGCGTTCTCGACCGGCACCCCAACATCCATTCCGTCGTTGCCCATGGCGGTGACGCTCACCGGAGCGTGAAGCAGTTCATGTCGAAGAAGCGATTCGGCGCCTACGCGGATGCCCGTGGGTTGAAGGTCTGGAACACGCGCCACACCAGCAACCGGGCTTTCATCCTGCGCGAGCCGGAGAAGTCCATCGCCCTGGAGGGGGTGTGCGAGGTCTATCGCGAAGCGATGCGGCACGCCGGGCTCAAACCTATCGCCGCGCTCAAGGTCGACCTGCCCGCTCCAATGACCGGGCCTGAGCTTCGTACGGCCGCTCGGGGCGAGCTCCTCCCCCTGCTGCCGGGTGCGGTCGAAGCCGAGGCTCGGATCAGCGAGTATGTGAACGCGCTGCCGGCGCAGAGGAGCCAGCGCTTACTCGTCGAGCTTCTGCTCCGGGATCTGGCTTCGTAGGCCACGGCAAGTCTGGCCTGCACGTGAGGTGTTGCCGCAGCTCAGAACACGAGCCCGTGCCGCTGCATCAGGGGCATGGTGGCCTCGAAGTCGACCTCGCAGCCGTATTCGGCCGCCAGCGGCGGGAGCGTCACCGGGTCGTACTCGCCCCCCGGTTCGGCCAGCTGGCGGAAGAGCTGTTCGATTCCGCCAGGCACGATCAGCTCGAGCACCCGCAGAGGCTCTTCGCCGGCATTCCAGAAGGTGTGCCAGCGACCCCTCGGCTTGAAGACCAGGTCGCCCGGCGAGGCAACGACTTCGTCGCCGTCCTCGAAGACTCCGAGCCGCCCGGCAAGCACGAGACTGTATTCGTCTTCCCGGCTGTGCCGGTGGATCGGTGCCGCGAGGGTGCGCGGCGCCAGCAGGTGTTCCACGACCGCGATAGCTCCACCCGAGTCAGCACTGTCAATGAGGTACCGGTCCAGAGCGCTGGCGTCTCCGGTCGACTCGATGTCGCGGGCAGTCTTCACACGGATGCCGGCCGACCCGGCTCGGTTCACGTTCATGATTCCTCCTCCTAGTGCGGGGACAGCGGGGTTGACGCGTACAGTGCGAACGCTAGGCCGCCCCCAGCCGATTGGATACCGGGATGGCGCCCCGGTTGAGGTCATTTACAACCCGTCACGGGCGCGCTCAGGTCAGCGCAAGCGTGCTCTTGCACCGCGGATACCTGCGGCATCCCAGGAACGGCCCGCGCTCGCCGGTGCGCTCAGCCATGAACGCAGGGCCGCACCACCCGAGGGTTAGGCTGCAACGTGTGAAAGCAGCAGCCGTGCCCACCGCCACCGAACGGCTGCCGGAGCGCGCAGCCGTGATCGACCTCGACGCGATCAGACACAACGTTCGCCACCTCGTTGCGCTCGCCGCCCCAGCCCGGCTGATGGCGGTCGTCAAAGCGGACGCCTACGGTCACGGGGTTCTCCCCGTCGCTCGCGCGGCGCTCGAGGCGGGAGCGGAGTGGCTCGGCGTGGCACACATATCGGAGGCACTGGCACTCCGCGCTGCGGCCATCCCGGTGCCGGTACTGGCCTGGCTGAACACCACAGACAGCGACTTCTCCGCGGCAATCGCCGCGGACATTGATCTCGGATGCTCCGGCTGGGAGTTGCCGCTCATCGCCCTGGCCGCGCAGCAGCAGCAAAAAACCGCACGCATTCATCTCAAGATTGACACCGGTCTGGGCCGCAACGGCAGCACCCCCACGGAGTGGGCCAACCTCGTGGCCCGCGCCCGACAGGCGGAAGCCAGCGGATCTGTGACCGTCGTGGGCATCTTCTCGCACCTCGCGGTGGCCGATGAACCCGACCGCGTCGAGACCGACGAACAGGTTGCGGCATTCACGACGGCCGTTGCTGTGACGCAGGAGGCGGGGCTGAGCCCGATGCTGCGGCACCTCGCCAACAGCGCCGGCACGCTGTCCCGCCCCGACACGCACTTCGATCTGGTGCGGGCGGGGCTGGCCATCTACGGCCTGTCGCCGTTCGCCAACCAGACCTCGAACGACCTCGGATTGCGCCCGGCGATGACCTTGCGCACGCTTGTATCGGTGTGCAAAGACGTTCCCGCCGGACAGGGCGTCTCCTACGGGCTCAACTACCGCACCACGGCCCCGACCACGCTCGCCCTGATTCCATTGGGCTACGCCGACGGCATTCCACGCATCGCCACGGGAGGCCCGGTGCGAGTCAACGGCGTGACCTATCCCGTGGTCGGGCGCATCGCCATGGACCAGATGGTCATCGACCTCGGTGAGGCCGCACTCGTGGCCTCCGGCTCGTCGGTGATCGGTGCCGAAGCGGTGCTGTTCGGCCCCGGCGGCGACGACGCATCCGTTGACGAGTGGGCGGCGGCCGCCGGCACCATCAATTACGAAGTGGTCACCCGCATCAGTCCCCGCGTGCCCCGCGTCTACCGAAACGTCTGAGACCAATCCGGGCAGGCCCGTCAGAGGCGCGGACGGCCAGCCCAGCGGTCGGCCTTGAGGGCCAGGTGCAGCTCAAGGCGCGCCTGCCCGCCGAGCGGGTCGACGCCCAATGCGGAACGGATGCGTCCCAGCCGGTTGTAAATACTGGTTCGGTGCAAATGCAGGTGCTCTGCGACCTCGGCCACGGACCCGTTCTTGTCGTAGAGCATCTCGAGCACGGGCAGCAGTTCCCCGTTTCGGTCGAGTGCCCGGAGTTCGGAGAAGAGCGCTGACTCGGACGGCAACACGTCTCGACTTGCGACGGCCAGGAATTGGTAGACCCCGGTAGCGCGAAACGATACGAGCGTGCCGAGCTGGGTATCAACCCTGGCCGCTTGCACGGCGCTCCGCGCCTCGGAGTAGGCACCGGGCAGCCGTCGCAGGTCGGTGAAGGGCTCGCTCAGCCCGATCAGGGCGGGTGCAGCCACCTGCCCACCGCGGCGGGACACCTCGAACTCAAAGCGCATTCGAACCTCGGACAGGTCGAAGCCGTCAATCTCGTCGTGGAGCAGCAGAACGGCATGCGTTTCGGTGCCGGCCGAGAACAGCACGGTATTGATGCCAAGCGTGGCATAGAGTGCGGCGAGACGGTGCAGCAGGCCGCTCTTGGCGGGGTCGCGCTGCGCGTTGTCACCACGCTCGAGCAGCGCGGCGAGCCGCCAGGGTCCGCGCCCGTGCACACCAGGCCAACCGTCCACCGCCACGCCGGCATTGCGGTCCCCCAAGCACGCGGCGAGGAATTGGGCCTCGTCGGTGCGCCGCGCTTTATAATCGGCGCTGGAACGGTTGAGCAGCATCTCTGCGAGGGCGTCCATCTCCGGGCGGATGAGCCGCAGCTCACGCAGAATCACCTCGGGCGTTTGCTCGTCGTCGAGCTGGAGGACCCACAGATACCCCACCCGGAATCCACGTGCCAGCAGCGGCACGCACACGCGGCCCAACATTCCGAGGTCGGCGTTGGCCGGCACGGGCACCGGCTTCACTGCCGAGGCGATACCGTGGCTGAGCTGCCAGGCGCTGACATCGGGCGGAACAACCTTGCTCAGCAGAAAGTTCGTGCGCACTCGGTCGGCCGTGGGTTGATGCGCGCTATACGCGAGCAGCCCGCCGTCGAGGTCTTCAAGCGAGAGAGCCCGGTCAATTCGCGCGGCGATGTTGACCACTGCTTGGTCAATATCGGCCGTTTTCATAGATTCAATCTAACGGAGCAGCGTGGACGTCAGGAGACGATCGACGCACCTGGGCGCTACAGATGTCGAGCCGACTGCGGGGTGTCTGCACGATGAATCCGCCCCTGACCACCGGCCTCGGGAAAGACAAATACCTGTGTAAACGGCAATTTTCTGCCTTGTGCACCGCGCGACGGAGTTGCCCTCGGCCTCCGTTGTCCCCATGGCGGAGCCGGGGCGGCCTTTAAATCCGGATTTATCATTTTAAAGCTGACCAAAGTCGATCAGCAGGCGTCTACAAGAAGCAGGAGTTCCCCATGATCATTGGCGTTCCAACCGAAGTCAAGAACAACGAGTTCCGCGTGGCCATCACCGCCGCCGGAGTGCACGAAGCCAAGATTCACGGCCACACCGTGCTGGTACAGGCCGGCGCGGGAATCGCCTCCGGCTTCGCTGACACCGACTACGAAGCCGCCGGTGCAACCATCGTCAAGACCGCCTTCGAGGTGTGGGCCAGCGCCGACATGATCCTCAAGGTGAAAGAGCCGATCGCGGCCGAGTACTCGTACTTTCGTGAGGGCTTGATCCTCTTCACCTACCTGCACCTCGCCGCCGAGCCCGCCCTCGCCAGCGCCCTGCTCGAGTCCGGCGTGACCGCGATCGCTTACGAGACCGTGCAGAAGGCTGACCGTTCACTGCCGCTGCTTGCCCCGATGAGCGAGGTTGCCGGACGCCTCGCCGTTCAGGTCGGCGCCGCGTCGATGACCCGACCGGGTGGTGGCCCGGGCATGCTGATGGGCGGGGTGCCCGGGGTGCGGGCCGCCAAGGTGACTGTGATCGGTGCCGGCGTCGCTGGCTCCAACGCCGCCGCCATGGCCATCGGGATGGGCGCTGACGTCACCATCCTGGACATCAACATCGACCGCCTGCGCGAACTCGACGCCCAGTACGCCGGACGTCTGAAGACCATCGCCTCGAACGCCTACGAGATCAACCGTTCCGTCACCGAGGCCGACCTCGTGATCGGCTCCGTGCTGATCCCCGGCGCCAGGGCCCCCAAGCTCGTCACCAACGAGCTCGTGTCGCGCATGAAGCGGGGCTCCGTGCTCGTGGACATCGCGGTCGACCAGGGCGGCTGCTTCGAAGGCACACACGCCACAACGCACGAGAACCCCACCTTCCCCGTGCACGGTTCGATCTTCTACTGCGTCGCCAACATGCCCGGCGCCGTTCCGCAGACGTCGACCCTCGCGCTGACGAACGTGACTCTGCCCTACGCTTTGTCGATTGCCGACCGTGGCGTGCGTGCAGCATTCGAGCGGGACGCCGCCCTTGCCGGTGGCCTGAACATCGCCGCCGGAAAGGTCGCGAACCGCTCGGTCAGCGTCGCCCTCGACCTACCGCTCACGGATTGGACCGACCTCGTCTCAGAGGTCGAGCTCGCGCTGGTCTAGCAGCACTGGTCGCGGATGCCGGGTACGGCCTGATCGGTCGGCCCCGGCATCCGCGACCCACAATTTCTGCAGAGATCGGTGACCCCGACACTGTGCCCATTGCCTGGACTACAAGGAAGTATCTCCGATGTCGCAAGTGAAAACCAGCACGCATCCAGCGCCGAACGCGCAACCACACCTGGCACGATCGCTCTCGAACCGTCATATCCAGCTCATCGCCATCGGCGGTGCGATCGGAACGGGCCTGTTCATGGGCTCGGGGAAGACGATCTCCCTCGCGGGGCCGTCCGTGATCTTCGTCTATATGATCATCGGCTTCATGTTGTTCTTCGTCATGCGGGCCATGGGCGAGTTGCTGCTCTCCAACCTCGAATACAAGTCGTTCAGCGACTTCGCCGGTGACCTGCTCGGGCCGTGGGCCGCCTTCTTCACGAGCTGGACGTACTGGGTGTGCTGGATCGTCACCGCCATCGCCGAGCTGATCGCGATCGCGCTGTATACGAGCTTCTGGTGGCCCGATCTGCCGCTATGGATTCCGGCGCTCGTGGCGGTAACGATTCTGCTCGGCTTCAACCTCACGAGCGTCAAGGCGTTCGGCGAGACCGAGTTCTGGTTCGCGCTGATCAAAATCGTGGCAATTGTCACGCTTATCGTCGTGGGCCTCGTGATGGTGTTCACTCAGTTCCAGTCCCCCAACGGCACCCCGGCGAGTTTCACCAACCTGTGGAACGACGGCGGGATGTTCCCGACCGGCCCGATGGGGTTCATCGCCGGTTTCCAGCTCTCCGTGTTCGCGTTCCTCGGGGTCGAGCTCGTGGGCACCACGGCCGCCGAAGCGCAGCACCCGGAGAAGAACCTTCCCAAGGCAATCAACTCCATTCCCATTCGCATCATGCTGTTCTACGTTCTCGCCTTGATCATGATCATGACGGTCACGCCGTGGCGTGAGGTCCGCGCCGATGTGAGCCCGTTCGTGGCGATGTTCGCCCTCGCAGGGCTCGGCGGGGCCGCGGCCGTGATCAACTTCGTCGTGCTCACGAGCGCGACATCCTCAGCGAACTCCGGTCTGTATTCAACATCCAGAATGCTTTTCGGGCTGTCGGTCGAGGGCACGGCATCGGGGCGGTTCCAACGTCTGACCCGCCACAAAGTGCCGGCCAACGCCCTGCTGTTCTCGTGCATGTTCCTGCTCATATCGGCTGTGCTGCTGTATTCGAGTTCATCGATCATGGCCGTGTTCACCGTGGTGACAACAATGGCGTCGGTGCTGTTCGTCTTCGTGTGGACCATCATCGTGGTGAGCTACATCGTGTATCGCAAGCGCCGCCCGGCGCTGCACGCAGCATCCAAGTTCAAAATGCCCGGCGGCGTGTACATGAGTTATGTCCTGCTCGCGTTCTTCGTATTCCTGATCTGGGCGCTCACCCAGAAGACGGATACGCTGCAGGCGTTGGTCGTGACGCCGGTGTGGTTCATCGGGCTCGGCATCGCCTGGCTCATCATCCGCCGTCGCCCCGAAATGGCCGCTAATCAAGAACTTCACCGGGCGAGTGTCGAGGCCGATCGGGCTTTGGCGCTCGCCTTCCGCGACTGAGGGTCGAGACGAGCCGGTCAGTCCGAGGCAGCGCGGTGCTCAGCCGGCGTCACAGGGGAGACATCCGCATGTACTGCAGCCTGTCCGCCTCCCGCCGGGCGTCCCGGAGGAGCCTCACCGTTCGCAGCACGAACCCGATCAGCGCCAGCACAGTGGAGACCGCGACCAGGTAGAGGGAAACCGTGACCATGAGGGCCGGCCTCTCCATTTCCACTCCGGGGTAGCCGGCTCCGAACTGCCACAGGGCGTATCCGGCACCGGCAAGCAGAACCACCAGGCCCAGGCTGCCCAGGAACAGCTTCGGGCCGTCGCCTCGCAGAAGCTGCACGATTCCGTCCAGGAGGAACGACGCCGCGAACGGCAGACACACCGTGCCCATCAGGATCCCGCAGTGCGCCACGACCAGCGCCCCCGTTGCGAGCAACACATTATCCGAACTCACGCTTCAGTCCCCCAACTGATTGGCTTTACTGCAAAGTTCAAGCCTAGGTGGGGGCGCGCCGCAAAAGAGGGCTTTGGCCTGCTTTTTTGTCCCCAGTGGGGGTGTCCCGGCAGTGAATAGGGATGCCTGCGCCAGGTCCGGAACAGACTTCACACCGATTCGGAGGCTCCTGATTCGCCCTACCGAAGCCGTGAGGGGTCACAAATCGACCTTCAATCGACTCAGGAAGGTCGATTTGCGACCCCTCACAGCCGTCTTCAGCCACCGTGGCGGTTGGCGCTATCGAAAGTCGGTGACTTTGAGCCGCCGCTAACGTCATGGAGATGCGGCGAACACCTCGCCAAGCGTGACCAATTCGTTCCCGCCGAAGTATTTTTGTACGTCGGCGGGACATTCCACGGCAGCGATAGAAGGGGGCATATAGACATCAACCCGGTCGCCCACGAACTCGACCTCGATGCTGACGCAGACCAACACGTTGGCAACCCTCGAATTGAATCCACTTCCGGTGGAGCTTTGCCCCGATGCGGCGTAGCTAACCAGCACCTTCGGGTAGGACATTGATCGATCGACTACCGCGCCGAACGCCGCTCCGCGAGCCCAACCGGGTGTCTGTTCATCTGTGTCTTCGCGGATTGTGGCGAACGCCGGCTTGGGCCAGACGTCTCCTGTGGACACCGCATCCAAGTAGCTGTCGAGGTTGTGGCCAATGGCGCTTTCGATGGCTAGGGCGGAGACCTTCTCTATGGTGATCCTGGCCTCAAACATTGCCTCCTCTCGTATATTCGGACGCGAACCTGAGCACGCCGAAAGAGGGAGGATCAGGCACAAAACGAGAGCGGTCTCAACAACCCGTCGTGAATGCCACGGCGCATGTGTATCTCTGCTTGACAATCGATCTCCATTTTTCGCGGTGGGGCATCAGTAATGCGGCGCCTGGATGGTGCTTGGTGTTGATCGTGAAGACTCCACCCGGGCCGAATCTAGCGGGCGTGGCACCGCTGGCTACATCCCCAGAACGGGCGGGCCGTCCCTCGTGACGCGGACCTGGGGATCTTCAGGAAAATGTAGGGCAGCCTGGCGCACGGTAGAACGTAAGCCAGTTTCCACAGGGTGCGCCTCGGCATCCGTCACGCGGCTATTTCTGCACCAACACCCTGGTCAGTCCTGCTGCTCCGGAGCCCGTCCCACCATCGGGGCCGGCCTCCGCATCGGCCGACGACCGGCGCTTCGGGCGCCCCCACGCTCCGCGGCCCGCGATCGCGAGCAGCGCCGGCACGAGCACCAGCATCACGACGAGCGCGTACACGGCGACGGACATCGCCAGGCCGAAGCCGAACATGGTCACGGTGCGCTGGTCGTTGAGAATGAAGCTGCCGAAGACGACGACCATGACGGATGCCGCGGCCAGGATCACCCGGGCCGTCGCGGCCAGGCCGTCACGCACCGCCCGGTCGGCGTCTCCCGTGCGGGCGAGCTCCTCCTTGACGCGGCTGAGCAGGAACACGGTGTAGTCGGTGGACAGCCCGAACAACACCGCGAACAGCATCACCGGAACGAACGATTCCACCGGGCCGGAGGACACCCCGAGCAGGCCGGCGGGCCACCACCCCCATTGGAACACGGCGACGACCGGGCCGTAGGCGGCGCCGACCGCGAACAGGTTCATGATGACGGCCATGGCCGCGATGAACGGCGCCCGGAACTCGATCAGCAGAACGATGAAGGCCAGCACGACGACGATCAGGATGAACCAGCCGATCTGCGCCAGGAGCGTGTCGGCCAGGTCGATGCTGGTCGCGGTTGCCCCGCCGACGTGGGCGGCCGCGCCCGGTGCCGCGGCCGGCAGCACGGTGTCGCGCAGGTCGTGCACGAGGGTTTCGGTGGCGGCGTCATCCGGCGAGCTGGTGGGGATCACGGTGAACAGCGCGGTCGTTCCGTTCTCGGCCAGCCGCGGGGGTGTGACCGCGCTGACGCCATCCGTTGCCGCCAGTTGCGTGTGCACGGCCATGCTTGCGGCCTGGCTCTCGGGCGGCGTGGAGTCGGCGCCGAAGTCGACCGTGACCAGGAGCGGGCCCGCCCACCCGGCGCCGAAGCCGTCGACGATGAGGTCGTAGGCCTTGCGCTGGGTGGTGTCGGCGGCCTGGGATCCACCGTCGGCGGTGCCGAGGCGAAGGGACAGCAGCGGCAGGGCGAGAATCGCCAGCACGAGCACGGCGGCGAGCGCCGAGACCCAGCGCCGACGCTGGATGCCGCCGACCCAGCCGCGCCAGCCGGAGGCGGGCCGCGGGTGGGAGGTGCTCGGGGCATCCGTCGCGGCATTCGTCACGGCCGTCTTCTTGCGGAGCTTGCGCACCCGCACGCGGTCCAGGTTGGTGCCGAAGATGGCCAGCAGCGCCGGCAGCAGGGTGACGGCGGCGAGCATCGTGGCACTTACCACGATGGCGCTGGCCAGCCCGAGGGAGGAGACGAACGGGATGCCGATGGCGTAGAGGCTGAGGATGGCGATGATCACCGTGGCGCCGGCCACCAGAACGGAACGGCCCGCGGTGGTCATGGCCGCCTCGATGGATGCGTTCGGGGCCAGGCCCTGGGACATCCCCTCACGGTGCCGGGTGACGATCAGCAGGGCGTAGTCGATGCCCACGCCCAGGCCGATCATGGCGGCCACGATCGGACCGGACGTGCCGATGGTCACCGTCGAGGCGATCATGGTGATCGAGGCGAGCCCGATGCCGAGGGCCATCAGTGCGCTGACCAGGGTGACCAGCATCGCGAAGACGGAGCCGAATACCAGGAGCAGCACCAGGGCGGCGGCGAGCAGCCCGTAGGCCTCGCTTCCCGACGGCCCGGACTCGGCCTGGGCGGCGGGGCCGCCGAATTCGACCTGGACCCCGGCATCCTGCACGCCGTCGAAGGCCGCCTGCGTCTCGGCCAGCGTCTCGACGGGGATGTCCTTGGCCCGCTCGGTGAACTGGATGGTCACCATCGCCGTCATTCCGTCTTCGGAGACCATCGGCTGCGGGGGGCCGTACGGTGAGCGCACGGCGGCGACACCGTCGAGGGCGGCCAGCTCGGCCACGGCCTCCTCCACCGCGGTGCGGGTGGCCGGAGACGTGACGGGCTCCGCGGCATCCGTGCTGTGCACAATGGCCTGCATGCCGTCACCGGACAGTTCCGGGAACTGCTCGCGCAGGGTGTCGTAGGCGGCCTGCGAGTCGGTGCCGGCGAGGGTGAGGTCGTTGCTGAAGGTGCCGCCGATCACCCGGCTGCCGACCAGGGCGCCGAGGAGCAGCACCAGCCACAGTCCGACCACGATCCAGCGGTGCCGGGTTGATATGCGAGCGAGTGCAGAGAGCACGGAGAGTCCCATCACGGTTCATCGAGTCCGGCAGCACCATTCGGGCTGCTGATCTGAGACTAAAGGAAATGAGACAGCGTTGTCTAGTTTTGTGCCTGGGAGTTCTTGTTGTCTGTCGTCTTGTTGTCTGTCGTCTTGTTGTCGGTCGCGATGCCGCCGACCAGGGTGCGGAAGATGAGGTCGGACACGTCGGCGTCGGAGTGCTTCGTGGTCGGCGCGGCCCGAACGGCGGCGATGAGCAGGGAGGCCATGGCCGTGACGATCCACTCCGGTGACAGGTCGGAACGGATGTCGCCTTCGAGCTGACCGCGCTTGACGACGTCGACCACGGGGGCGAGCACCTGGTCGCGCTGGGTGAGGAATCGCGGGCTGGCGTCCGACGCCTTCATCAGGATGATGCGGAAGCGCATCCCGTGCTTGCCCAGCGCGCCGATGACGCGCCGGAGCACCTCGAGCGCGTTCCCATCGTCGAGGCGACACGCGAAGAGGGTCTCCGACGCGCGGGTGAGGGCCTCCGCCTGGATCGCCTTGAGCAGGGTCTGCCGGGTGCTGAAGTGGCGGTAGAGGGTGGCGCGGGTCAGGTTCGCGGCCTGCGCGACATCCGCCATCGATGAGTCGGGGTCGCGGGCGAGCACGTCGGCCGCCGCCGCAAGGAGGGCCCGCTGGTGGCGTTCCACGTCGATGCGCGGCACGGCTGGCTGTTTAGGGCTGGGCATGGAACCTTTCCGGGGAGTGCGTCGCTGTCGAGAATACGCGACGGGGGCATCCATGGCGGGCTGGGCCCTCGATCTGCTGGCCTGCTGTCGAGGTGCCGGTCAGTGTCCACTCGGACACCCCGACACCGTCGTTGCACACCCAGTGCCGGTCGTCACCGTAGTGCACATCGGAGATGCCCTCGAACCGCTTCGCAAGCCCCGGCTGCGCCTCCCACCAAGGCACGGACGCTCCCCCGCCAACGCGAAGCGGCTGCTCGAGAGCATTGCGCCGGCAAAGCGGCCGAGCGCCCGTTGGCCGAGTGAATCTCGTACTGGTCTCGCCGAATCACGGAGGAGCACCGCCTGGTCTATGCCGTGGAAGAGGAGCGGATCGTCGTGATGGCGACGAAGTATCACCACTCGGGGCGGTCGGGCATCCGTGCTGGTCAGAACGGGACTGGTCAGAACGGCGCATCGTCCGGCGGCAGTGGCCGGGCGGGTCTCGCCGTACGGGGAGGAGTCCACTACTCACCCGGTGGGGCGATCGGGGTGGCCGGCTGTACTTCGCCACGTATGCTCGCCATCCACGGTTCTACCGCCCAGGACGTTTCCGTCTTCCACCGATGCGGCGCCATGCGGCGCCATGCCGATGACACTATCGGCCGCACGAGCCCGGCCCTCCATACTCATGGCGTAGTCGAGATATTCCCCTCAGTGGCACGTGGCTCCTCAGCGACGCGAACTATTCATCTGAACGCCACGCGCCGTGTTCGGGGGCGCAGTTATCACCCCTAGTCTGGGGTTAGACAGATTCGATTCGTTGGATTCCAGCTCAGTGGGGCGCACTTTCTCGTGCGCGATGCCCGTCTTTCCTTCGCGGCTGGAGAGGTGCATTCCCGGCACACTTCCGCCAGTGAGCGAAACCCGGCCATCGTTCCGGGGACCGCCATGTTCAGCGGCCCTGCCCTCGCGTCCGCGCTCGCGGATGTGTCTCACGGGAAAGGCAATCACCATGTCCACTTTCACTAAGAAACCACACTCCGGCATCCGTCGTTGGCTGCCGGCAATGCTTTTCGCAGTCGCCATCGCAGGCGTCGGCACGGCCGGCCTCGGCACCGCGGGCGCCACCCCGGCGTCGGCAGCCGTGCCCATCGGGTCCGTGCGCGCGCCGATCGCGCTCGGCTCCGCCGGCACCTTCGCCATTCTTTCCCAGACTGGTGTGACGGATGTCTACGCGTCGGCGGTCAACGGAAACGTCGGCGCCAGCCCGATCACGGGTGCCGCCATCCACCTGAGCTGCGGCGAAGTGCAGACCGGCATCATCTACACGGTCGACGCCGCCGGCCCGGCCTGCGCGGTCACCGACCCGGCCTACCTGAACACCGTCGTCGGCGACATGGGCATCGCCTACCAGGATGCCGTCAGCCGCGGCCAGGCTGACGCGATCGACTTGGGCGCCGGTGAGATCGGCGGCCTCACGCTGAACCCGGGCCTCTACCAGTGGACCACCGGAGTCACCATCTCGAGCGACGTCACCCTGACCGGCGGCCCGAACGACGTGTTCATCTTCCAGGTCGCCGGCAACATCAGCGAGGCTAGCGCCAAGCAGGTCACCCTCGCCGGTGGAGTACAGGCGAAGAACGTGTTCTGGCAGACCGCCGGCTCCGTGTCAATCGGCACGGCGGCGCACTTCGAGGGCGTCGTGCTCTCCAAGTCGCTCATCGCGGTGAAGACCGGCGCGACGGTCAACGGTCGCCTGCTCTCGCAGACCGCCGTCACCCTGCAGATGAACACGGTCACCCAGCCCGCACTCTAGCGCGCACTCCGCGCCGCCAGGTTCGTGGCCGCACCGGACACCTGTGTCAGCCGCCCGGCCGCACTCGTCCGGTGCGGCCACAATCAGCTGCTTGGCGCCGTCACCGGCTGGCATCCAGCGAACACCGCTGCAGCGGCCAACCTGATCGGATGCGCGCTAGCCGCGGCTCAGCCGATGACTTTTCACCGTGCACAAGTTCTCCTGCGGTCGTGGCGCGTGGTGTGGAAGCGGGCGCACGGTAGAACATGCGCCCACTTCCATAGGGTGCGCCGCGGCATCCGTCACACGAGCCTGGGCGCCGTTGGCGTCACTCGACGATCTTCCAGAAGGAATCTTCGCGGGTGATCTTGGCGTGCTCGTGGAACTCGAGCAGGTCGAGCCCGCGCACCTCGATCTGCTGGCCCGCGGTCGAGGTTCCGGTCAGCGTCCACTCGGACACCCCGACGCCGACGCCGTCATTGACACCGTCGTTGCCCACCCGGTGCCGGTCGTCGCCGTAGTGCACATCGGGGATGCCCTCGAAGCGCTTGGCGAGCCCGGCCCTGACCGCCTCTTTGCCCACGAACCGGTCGCCGCGCGGCTTCGCACCCCTCGGCAGGGAGAAGACGCAGTCGTCGGCGAAGTAGCCCATGATGGCGTCCAGTTCATGCCGGTTGAAGGCATCCAGAAAGCCATTCAGCACTTCGCGTGTCACTTTGTCGCTCATGTGAACCTGCCTCCTCGTGTGCCGTGCGAGCCCACCGGGCTCGAGCGATGAATCTGTGCGAGCGTAACCAGCGACGCGCAATGTTTCAAGGACGCGCAATGCTTCAAGGATTACGCCCAGGCTGCGCCTCCCAACACGGCTCGGATGCTCCCCGCCAACGCGACCCGATCGCGGCGAGGTATCGCTACTAGGGGCGGTCAGGCATCCGTTCTGGTCAGAGCCGTGCCGGTCAGAACGGCACCTCGTCGGGCAGTGGCGGCCGGGCGGGTCTGGACGTTCGGGGAGTTGTCGGGGGCGCACCCGGTGGGGCGATCCGGGTGGCCGGCTCCGTCACGAACTCGCGTCCGGACGGTGAATTCCAGGTGAGGATGCCGCCGGGTTCTTGTTTCACCGTCCACCCGGTCTCGGTCTTCAGCGCGTGACAGCCCGGGCAGAGATGGGCCAGGTTGTTGTGGGCGGTGTGACCGAGGTCTTGCCACTCATGGGTATGGTCGAGGTCGGCGGTGCGGGCCGGCTGATTGCAGCCGGCGAAGCGACAGGTTTCGTCGCGTAATCGGAGGAACCGCCGGAGCGCCTTCGGAACCTTGTACCGTTCGCGGCCGACCGAGAGCACGATCCCCGTCTCGGGATGGGTCAGGATGCGCGTGAAACTCGGCGCTCGCGAGGCCAGGTCGCGGGCTGTGTCGGGGTCGATCGGCCCGTAACCCTCGAGGTAGCCGGGTTCTTCGCTGTGGCCGAGGAGCGTCATCACCGGGACGGTGATCTGAACCGTGGCACGGATGCCCTTGCCGATGCCCGACGGGGTCACACCGTCGATCAGCAGGTCGCTGATCACGTCGGTGCGCACCTGGGTGAGGGACCGCTGCTCCCCCGGCCCCATCAGGCTGAGGGCGGCGTCGTTCGCCCGGGCGAAGATGGCGTGCACGGTGTCGGCGCTCGTGGTCACGGTCAGGGTCGCCATGCCGTCGGGTTCCGCCTGAAGATAGGAGGTGCGCTCCGCGAAGGATTTCTCTCGCCGGGCGGTGATGGATTCCGGGTGCAGGCGCTCGCGGAGCACGCGGGCCTTGTGCTTGAGCTTGGCCGCCGTCAGGGTGCGCGCGGCCGGCAGCAGCGCCTCCTCGAAGGCGGGTAGCGCCGCTTCGGGCACCGAGCAGGCCTGCCCGATCAGCACCTGGGCGTGACGGTAGCTGATCTCCCCGGCCTGCAGCGCCGCCCGGGTGCCGGGGAGGTCTTCGGCCAGGGCCCGGGACTCGGCGATCAGGCTCACTGCGGTGGGTTCGGGGATGCGCAGGGTGCAGGCCAGTTCGCTGGAGAATTCACGCCGGGCGATCTCGTCGGGCTCCCACCGGGCACCCGCTCGGCGGGGTGTGTTTGCGGCAAACTTCTCGCTGAAGCGGCGGGCGTCATCGATCAGGTCGGCCCGCTGTGCGAAGCCCCGCGCGAGGCTGCGGTCGACGGCGGCTATCGCGTCGAAACGCGAGCCGAGCTGGGCCTGCGAGGTGCTGACTGAGGTGGTCATAGCAGTCACGTTACGGGGTGCCACTGACATTCTTTGAGGGTTTCTCAGCGGCTCGAACAAGCTGGTCAAAGTATTTTTGGGGAGGGATTGTCGGCAGCGACGCCCGCTTCGCCGGGCGGCTCGGCGAGGCCCTAGGGGTGGAGACTGGCCGCTGCGACGCGGCCCACGGCATCCGTCACCTGGTTCAGCAGCCGGGAGGCGATGTTCCAGCGCTGCCAGTAGAGCACCACGTCGATCGGATGCCCCGGGGCCAGTTCCACGAGCCGGCCGTCGCCGATCTCGGTGAGGCATTGCTGCTCGGGCAGCAGCCCCCAGCCCAGGCCGAGCACCACCGCGCGGGCGAAGTCGGCCGAGGTGGGGATGTGGTGACGCGGGACATCCGCGGCCCGGCCGCCGATGCTGCGCAGGAACCGGTGCTGCAGGTCGTCGCGACGGTCGAAGTTGACCATCGGGGCGGTGTCGAGCCCGGCGAGGTCTGGCCCGGCGGTGTCTGGCCCGGCGAGGTCTGGCCCGGCGAGGTCAGGCCCGGCGAGGTCAGGACCGGCGGTGCTTGCCACACCGCCCAGCCAGGCCTCGACGAACCGGGGGCTGGCCACAGCCCGATAGCGCATCGAGCCCAGCCGCGCCGAGCTGCACCCCTGCACCGCCTCCGCCGTGGAGGTAACCGCCGCCATTACGGCAACTGAACGCAGCAGCGAGTTGGTGTGCTCCTGGTCCTCACGGTAGATATCGAAGACAGCGCCGCTGTCGGTGGGCACGGCGGCGAGCGCATCCAGGAGCCAGGTGCCCAGGGAATCGGCGTTGACCGCCAGCGCCAGCGAGGTGCGGCCGCCCGTCTGCAGGCCCGCGCCGAGCTCGGTGGCCACGTCGCTCTCGAGCAACTGCACCTGCCGCGCATGCCGCAGCACGATGTCGCCGGCAATGGTGGGCAGAACCGGGTTCACCCGCTGGACCAGCACTTGACCGGCATCCTGTTCCATGGCCTTGACCCGTTGCGAGACAGCGGATGCCGTCAGCCGCAGCCGCTGCGCCGCCGCCTCGAACGTGCCCTCCTCGACGAGCGCAACCAGGGTGTGCAGGTGGTCCAGCTGGAACGCCATCATTAGCCTCGCTTAGGTATGCTTCGAAGGTTTAGCTGTACTGCGTGTTGAGCGCCTCCTAGATTTGCCACCATGGACCTCGCCACCACCCTCCTCCCCGCGCTGCTCGGGTTCGGCACCGGACTCGCCCTGATCGTCGCGATCGGCGCCCAGAACGCCTATGTTCTGAGGCTCGGGATCGAGGGGCGCACGCGCACCATCCTGCCGGCGGTGCTGATCTGTTCCATCTCGGATGCCGCGCTCATCTTCGCGGGAATCCTCGGCATCGGCCTGCTGGTGGAACAGACCCCGGTGGCGCTGATCGTGATCCGGGTTGTCGGGGCCGCGTTCCTGCTGGCCTACGGGGTGTTCGCCGCCGTACGGACCTTCAAACCGGGCTCCCTGGTGGCGAATGCTTCGCCGACCCCGATCGGCACCAAGGTGGCGGTGGCGACCATGCTCGCACTCACCTGGCTGAACCCGCACGTCTACCTGGACACCCTGATCTTCCTCGGGTCGGTCGCCAACCAGCAGGGCGAGGCCGCCCGCTGGTGGTGGGGCGCCGGCGCCATCACGGGCAGCTTCGTGTGGTTCTTCAGCCTCGGCTTCGGCGCCCGCCATCTGCGGCGGTTCTTCGCCCGCCCGCGTTCGTGGCGCATCCTCGACGGTTTCATCGCCGTCGTGATGCTCTCGCTCGGGGTACGGATGGCTTTCGGGGTGTAGCGGCGCCCGGGGTAGGGGTTTGTTTGCCGCCCGCCGCGCCGCCGCCCGTTCCACACCGCCCGCCGCCCGCCGCCCGAACGAATTCGACGGAGATTTTGGCTCAAACGCCCGAAAAAGGCACTTTCAGGCACGTTTTGGCGAGAATCTCCGTCGAATTCGTTCGGGGCTGGGCGGGGGAATGGGTCAGGGGAACGAACGGGGAGTCGGAACACGGACGAGCTACCGCGCGCACCAGACCCCGGCCTGCATCGTCGCCGTGACACACAGGCCCGCGTCGAGCACGATCAGGTCGGCGCGGAGGCCGGCGGCGAGCCGACCGCGGTCGGGGAGGCCGATCATGTCGGCCGGGTTCTGGGTGGCCGCCCGCACCGCGACGGCCAACGGCACTCCGGCGGTGTGCACGGCGTAGCGCACGGCTTCGCTCAGGGTCAGCACGCTGCCGGCGATCGTGCCGTCGGCCAGGCGCGCCACGCCGTCGGCGACGCTCACGTCGAGGCCGCCGAGCTTGTAGGCGCCGTCGTCCGCGCCGGCAGCGGCCATGGCATCCGTGACGAAGACGGGCCGCGACGGGCTTTCGATGATGAACCGCACGACGGCCGGATGCAGGTGCACGCCGTCGGCGATGAGCTCGGCGAAGACGTTCGGGTCTTCAAGCAAGGCGAGAGCCGGGCCGGGCTCACGCTGGTGAATTTGCCGCATCGCATTGAATACGTGCGTTCCTGCCGTGGCCCCCGCCGCGATCGCCTGCCGCGTCAGGTCGTAGTTCGCGTCGGTGTGCCCGATCGCGGCCACGGCCCCGTGGCCCGCGATCTGCGTCACGGCCAGTAGCCCGCCCTCCAGTTCAGGCGCGATGGTGACCATGCGCACGGTGCCTCGCCCCGCCCGCATCAACCGGTCGACGGTCTCAGTATCAGGCTCGCGCAACAAGCTCTCGTCGTGGGCCCCGCGGTGAACCGGACTCAGCCACGGGCCCTCCAGATGGATGCCGGCCAGCACTCCCCGTTCGACCAGCCCGGCCAGGGCTGCCACGGTGCGCTCGAATGTGTCAAGGGGACCGGTGACGAGACTGGCCATCATCGTGGTCGTGCCGTGAGCCCGGTGGGTCGCGGTGATCCGCGCCACGGCGGCGTCGGTGTCGGCGTCGTTGAAGCTGCTGCCGCCGCCGCCGTGCGTGTGGATGTCGACGTAGCCGGGCGCCAGGGTGCTCTCCGCGAAGACGTGGTCGGGCGCGCGGGGCGGCTCGCCCGCGCCGCACGCCACGATCCGTCCCGCACGGATGTCCACCCACCCCGGCGTGTGCACCGCATCGGGTGCGATCACGGCCCGGGCAGCGAGGAGCGTCGAGTCGACCTGGGTGGGTGCGGGCGGGGTCATGAGGGTGTCTCCAGGAGTCAGCGAGTTGCACGGAACGGGGTGAGGAAACGCGTCAGGATTCGCGGCGCGTCAGATCCCCTGCCAGGCGTGCTTGTTGGCCCAGGCGTACTTGTAGTAGGCGAGGTTCTCGAGCCGGGAGGCGGCGGCCTCGTCGACGATGACCGTCACATGCGGATGCAGCTGGATGACGGATCCCGGCTTGCTCGACGTGATCGGTCCCTCGACGGCGGCGGCGATGGCATCCGCTTTCTCCTCGCCGAAGGCCAGCAGAATGAGGTGCCGGGCCCGCAGAATGGTGCCCAGACCCTGCGTCATGCAGTGGATCGGCACGTCGTCGGGGGATGCGAAGAACCGCGCGTTGTCGACGCGGGTCTTCTCGGCGAGGGTCTTGATGCGCGTGATCGACGCGAACGACGACCCCGGCTCGTTGAACCCGACGTGCCCGGTACGGCCGATGCCGAGAATCTGCACGTCGATGCCGCCGGCGGCGCGAATGGCTGCCTCGTAGTCGACGCCCGCGGTCTCGATTGTGGCCAGGTCGCCGTTCGGCACCTGGATGTTCCCGGGGGTGAGACCGATCGGCATGACGGCGTCGCGGGTGATCACGGAGCGGTAGCCTTCCGGGTGGTCGGCCGGCAAGCCGACGTATTCGTCCAGTGCGAAGCCGCGCACCCGAGAGACGTCCATCGGGTTCTCCGCCAGCGACGCGGCGAGCGCCGCATAGACCGAGAGCGGGGTCGAGCCGGTGGCCAGACCCAGCACCGCGTCGGGCTTCCGGGTGATGAGTGCGCGAATGGACGCCGCCGCGAGCGTTCCCGCCGCGGCCTCACTGTCAACAAAAACTACTTCAGCCATTATTCGTGCTCCAGATTCTGGATTGTGTGGACTAGACCGACGTCGAGGAGGCGGAGTCCGGCGCACTGGCGTCGGGCACCTCGTCGTCGCCGCGGCCGGGGGTCTTCAGATTCCACTTGCGGATCACGAAGCGGAACAGGAAGTAGTAGATCGCGCCATACGCCAGCCCGATCGGGATGAGCAGGAGCGGTTTCTCGGCGAGGCCGAAGTTGAGCACGTAATCGAACAGACCCGCGCTGAAGCTGAAACCGTCGCGAATGCCCAGTGCGTTCACCAGAGCCATCGACGTCCCGGTGAGGAACGCGTGGATGACGAAGAGGGGGAACGCCACGAACATGAACGAGAACTCGAGGGGCTCGGTGACGCCGGTGAGCATGGCGGTGAGGGCACCGGAGAGCATGATGCCGCCGACGATCTTCTTCTGGGACGGCTTCGCCTCATGCCAGATGGCGAGGGCTCCGGCGGGCAGGGCGAACATCATGATCGGGAAGAACCCGGTCATGAAGGTTCCGGCGGTGGGGTCGCCGGCGAAGAACCGCGCGATGTCGCCGCTGGCGCCGTTGTAGTCGCCGATCACAAACCACACCACGGAATTGAGGATGTGGTGCAGCCCCACGGGGATGAGCAACCGGTTGGTGGTGCCGTACAGGAAGCCGCCCCAGATGTCGTTGGAGGTGACGACATCGCCGAAGGCCGTCAATCCGCCGGCGAAGGCCGGGTAGACGAAGCTGAGGAGAACGCCGAGTGCGAGCGCCACCACGGCGGTGATGATCGGGACGAAGCGTCGGCCACCGAAGAAGGCGAGATAGCTGGGCAAGGAGATGCGGTGATATTTCTGCCAGAGCACCGCAGAGACGATACCCATCAGGATGCCGCCGAGCACGCTGTAATCGACGAGAACCTGGGGGTCACCCTTGGCCGGCAGCCCCAGTACGAGAGGCGACATCGCCTCACCGACCTTGGAGAAGACGAGATAGCCGACCACGGCCGCGAGGGCGGTCGAGCCGTCGGACTTCTTCGCGAAGCCGATCGCGACGCCGACCGCGAAGAGCAACGGGAGGGCACCGAACAGCGCCCCGCCCGCCGAGGCGATGACGGCTCCGCCCGTTTCGAAGCCGGGAATGGCGCCGAGCAGGTCAGGCTGACCGATGCGGAGAAGCAGCCCGGCGGCAGGCAACGCCGCGATGGGCAACATAAGGCTGCGGCCGACTCGCTGAGCCTGGCCCAGGCCCGGTATTTTTCGTCGCGTCCCGGCGTCTTCGGTGATGCTGGACATGAATTCCTCCTGTGATGGGTGTGGTGAGTGGGGCCCGGTCTCATGCCGGGCCGGAGATCAGAGCTGGTGCCGGAGATTCAGGGTCATGTGAATCTGGTAGCGATCACCGCGGTACCAGGACGTGACGTACTCGATGGCGGCTGACCCCGCCGACGAGGTGCGCCGGAAGACGATGAGCGGCGCCCCCGCGGTGACGCCCAGCGTCTCCGCGAGTTGGGGACCGGCAGCATCCGCCCAGACCGCCTGCTCGGCGTTGTCGATGCGCAGGCCGTATTCGGTCGCGAACGTCGCGTACAGGGAGCGGGTGAGGTCTTGCTCGCCAAGATTCGGCAGCAGCTCCGCCGGATAGTAGCCGCGTTCGAGGGCCATCGGGGTGCCGCCGGCCAGCCGGAGCCGTTCGACGACCTGCACCCGGGCGCCCGCGCCCAAACCGAGTGCCGCCCGCACATCGAGCGGTGCCTCGATCAGCGCGGTGGCCAGTAGGAGTGTTGCCGGAACAAGACCGCGACGGCGCATGTCCTCGGTGAAGGAGGCCAGGTGCAGATCGCTCTGCACACGCTCGCCCGCCACGAAGGTGCCCTTGCCCTGGATGCGGTAAAGCAGACCCTCCTCGACCAGCTGACGGATGGCCTCCCGCACGGTAGACCGGCTGACGCCGTATTTCGCCATCAGCTTGCGCTCGGGCGGAATCGCGGCGTGTGGAGCCAGGGTCTTCTCGACCAGATCCTGCAGGATCGAGCGCAGCTGCGTTTGCTTGGACACCGGCCCGGCTGCGAGCATTGAGCTCTCCTCCTGAGTCTGGCTCATGGCGTTGCCTTTCACTTGTTGATCGGTTCGGTCGGCGTCGAGCCCGAGTGGTGTAGTACCACTTCCACTGAGTGGTCCGTACTGGTACGATCCAATAGTTAGATCATGAAGGCAGGGCACCCCACTTGTCAACACCGAGTGCGGCCCGGGCCTTCGATCGAATCGCAGTCGATGAGCCCGTCGCAGTGCCCACCACAGAAGGAACAGAAGATGACTAGCAAAGCCGCGCAGATCCTGGCCGCCCTCGGCGGAAAAACCAACATCGTCGAAATCGAGGCGTGCATCACTCGCCTGCGCACCGAGGTGACCGACCCCGCGGTCGTGAACGAGGCGGCGCTCAAGGCCGCCGGAGCGCACGGTGTCTTCCGTTCCGGCACCATTGTGCAGGTCGTCGTAGGCCCCGAGGCCGACAACCTGGCCGAGGACATCGAGGACCTGCTGTGATCGTTCTCTCCCCCGTGCCCGGCCGCGCCGTGCCGCTCGCCGAGGTACCCGACCCCACCTTCGCCCAGGCCATCGTGGGCCCGGGCGCCGCGATCGACCCGCCGCGCGGCGTGGTCGACGCCATCGCCCCGATCAGCGGCACCCTGCTCAAGGTGTTCCCGCACGCCTACGTGATCGTCTCCCCCGACGGCCTGGGTGTGCTTGTGCATTTGGGTATCGACACCGTCGAACTGCACGGCGAGGGCTTCACCCTGCTCGCACAACAGGGCGACCACGTCTCTGCCGGCGACATCATCGTCACCTGGGACGTGTCGGCGATCGAGGCCACCGGGCGCAACCCGATCGTGCCGGTGATCATCCTCGAACAGAAGGCGGAGAACATCACGCTGGCGGATGCCGTCACGGCCGGCGCCCAGCTCGAGTCGGGCGACGTCTTCCTGACGGTCACCCGCTGAGCGTCCACCGCTGACCGTCGACCGCTGACGCATCCGCCGGGGGATTCATGGCGCTGGCGCTGGTACTGGTGCTGGTACTCGTGCTCATCGTGCCGCCGCCCGCGGCTCGCCTGCGGTCCGGTCGGAGGTTACGTGCGCGGCCGCGTCGCCGATCTCGGCGAGCAGCACCGTCAGGCGCCGCCGGCGCCCGTTTCCGGACGGTCGTCGCCGACCTCTTCCTGCGCCATCGCCCGAGCCGAAGCCTCGGGCACCCACATCACGTCGCCGTGCTCGGCGTTGGCTCCCCGGGCCAGCACGAACATCAGGGACGACAGCCGGTTCAGGTACCGAGCGGTGAGCGGGTCCACGGAGGTCGGGTGCAGGTCGATGGCAACCCACACCGCTCGCTCGGCACGGCGCACGACGCCACGCGCCTGGTAGAGCAGTGCGGCTGCGACCGTCCCGCCGGGGAGCACGAAGCCGCTCAGGTCTGCGGCCTGCTGCGCAAAGTGATCGACGGCACGCTCGAGCCGGGCACGGTGCGACTCGCGGATGCGTGCCGGTGCCGGCTCAGGGTCGTCGAGGGGCACGGACAGGTCGGCCATCAAATCGAACAGGTCGTTCTGCACGCTGGCGAGCGTACTGGTCACCTCGATGGGCAGGCCACCGGCAGCCATGGCAAAGCTGACTGCCGCGTTGGCCTCGTCGCAGGCTTCGTAGGCGGCGACACGCACGTCGGTCTTGGCCACGTCGCCGTGCCGGCCGAAGGTGGTGCGGCCGGAATCGCCCTTGCCGGTGTAGAGGGCCGGTTGGGCCGGTTGGGCCGATTCGAATTCTCCGAGGTCAGCCATAGCGGCCACGATAGTAATCGCCGCGCCATCCGCGTCGCGTTTAGGCGAGCCGCAAGCAGTTTTCTTCTCGCACCTTCGGCGACAGTGACGTGACGGGAACTGTCCGATCGACGGGTGTTCGATCACCGAGGAGCGATATGTCCAAGGATTCAGCAGATGGTATCGAGTCGGAGCTCGGGGACGCGGTCAGTGAACCGCACCGAGAGGGCCTGGCCACCATCGACAAAACGGTTTCGGCGTTTCCGCCGGCATCATCGTGGTGATCTGTCTGGTCGGGGTGCTGTTCACCGAGACCGTGGGCACCGTTTCGGCATCCGTTCTCGGCTGGGTAACCGGCAACCTCGGCTGGTTGTTCATTCTCGGGGCGTCGGGCTTCGTCGTCTTCTCGTTGGTGCTGGCCTTCGGGAGGTACGGCAGCATTCCGCTCTCCCGAGAGGGGCAGAGCACCGAGTTCTCGACAGTCTCCTGGGTGTCGATGATGTTCAGTGCAGGCATGGGGATCGGTCTGACGTTCTTCGGCGTGTACGAGCCGGTCACCCACCTGGCGACGCCGCCACCGTTCGTCGACGCGCCGGCGAACAGCCCGGAGGCTGCCAACGCGGCCATGGCGTACACCTTCTTCCACTGGGGTCTGCATCCGTGGGCGGTCTATTCGGTGGTCGGCTTGGCCTTGGCCTACTCCACCTACCGGATGGGCCGCGGCAACCTGATGAGCGCTCCGTTCCAGGCCCTGTTCGGCAAGGAACGGATCGAGGGCCAGGGCTGGGGCAAGCCGATCGACATCCTGGCGATCATCTGCACCCAGTTCGGTTCGGCGACATCGCTCGGGCTGGGCGCACTGAAGATCGCGGCCGGTGTCTCACTGCTTCGTTCCGGCCAATTCGAGGAGGATCCCGGAACGGTCGTGCCGATCATCACTATCTGCGTGCTGACCGTGGGGGTCGTGTTCTCCGCGGCGAGCGGGGTGGCGAAAGGCATCAAGTGGCTGAGCAACACCAACATGGTGCTGTCGGCCCTCCTGGACGTGTTCGTCTTTGTGGTCGGCCCGACCGTCTTCATCCTGAACCTGTTGCCGTCGTCGATCGGCGCCTATCTGACCGATCTCGTACCGATCTCGTACCGATGAGCTTCCACTCGGCGGTGTTCGGCGGCGACGACTGGTTGGCGAGCTGGACGATCTTCTACTGGGCGTGGTGGATCTCTTGGACCCCCGTTCGTAGGCACCTTCATCGCCCGGATCTCCCGTGGCCGCACCATACGTGAGTTCATTCTCGGCGTGCTTCTGGTGCCGACGGGGGTCAGCATCCTGTGGTTCGTCGTCTTCGGCGGCACGGAGCTGCACCTGCAGCTGAACGGTGTCGACATCGCCGGCACCGGCAGTGCGGCGGCCGGCTTCTTCGCGGCGTTGCAGCAATATCCGTTCTTCATCGGCTCGGCTCTCGTAGTGATGGTGCTCACAGCCGTGTTCTTCGTCAGGGGGGGGGGGAGGATGCGGGCGCTCTCGTGCTCGGGACGCTGTCGAGTCGCGGTCGTAAGGAGCCCTGGAAGCCGCTGGTGATCCTCTGGGCGATCCTCACCGGCGCCGTCGCTGCGGTTCTGCTGTTCGTGGGCGGGCTGGGTGCCCTGCAGACGTTCACCATCCTGGCGGCGACCCCGTTCGTTCTGATCATCATCGGGCTGTGCGTGTCGCTCCATGTGGATCTGCGTCGTGACCCGTCGCGCCAGCGCACCGTCGGGCCCGTGCGCACCTCCTCGGAGGCGCTCGGCGCGGTCCCGTTCACGAATCCGACCGCGGAGAGCACAGACCCGGGCGTACAACCGGATGCCGCGTCACCCCTCGACCCGGATGGCCATCGCCCCTGAGACCGGCCTGTTATTGCAGGCCGATCGCTTACGCCAGAGACGTGAGCGCCTGCAGGAACGCGGTGTTCGGATGCGCGTGCGGCAGGACATCCGTCACCTCGCGCAGCGCCTGCTCGATCGGGATCCCGCGGTGTCTCGCAGCGTAGAGCGCACCAACCGCGGGCGTGCGACTGACCGCTTGCACGCAGTGCACGAGCACGGTGCGTCCCTCGGCGCGCAGGGCCGCGATGACATCGACGGTGTCCGTGAGCACGAAGTCGAGGTTGGGGTTGGCCTTCTCCGCGGGCTCGTCGATCAGCCAGACCGCGACCTTGTTCTCAGCACGGATGCGGCCGGGAACCTGTGCGCGGCCGACCCGGCAGAGCGACACGACGGCGTCGATTTCCACCGGCAGGTCACCCAGGATACCGATCGCACCGAGCCAGACGCCGTCGTCGTGCGGGTGCCGTACCAAGGTGGAAATGTCGCCGGAGGTGGAGTACGGCAGGTGATCGGCGGTAGGCCAGGTGGTGGCGGCACGGTCCTTGCGGGACCGACGGTCGAGTACGGCCACGTCGCGGGGCTTGGCTGCACCAGGCTCGTTCCGGTCGGTGCCGGCCCGGTCGCGGCGCTCGGCCAGCACCGGGGACCCCGACACGCTCGACCACCGGGATCGCCCACCGTTCGAGCGGGCGGCCAGCACACCGCGGCGCACCAGTTCGTCGGCGCGCAATCCGCCCGGCCAGCCGTGCACGATGCGGCGCCAGGCGGCCGGCACCGCGGATGCGCCGTAGCGCGCCCCGAGCAGCCCACCCGCGATCGCGGCGACCGTGTCGGTGTCGCGGCCGCCACGCACGGCGATCTCGAGGGCGTCCTGCAGGTGCCCGGCGGGGGTGGCGGAGACGGTTCCCGTGCCGGAAGCGCCACCCGGCGCGCTCCGCGGCTGAATGATCGCCGACCAGGCCGCCTGCAGCGCCTCCACGACCCAGCCGTTCCGGCCGAAGTCGGAGGGAACGCCGGCCTCGGCCACGACGAGACGGGCCTCCCAGAGCGCGCGGCGGTCGGCGGGCAGGGCGTCGAGGCCCACCCGAACGTCGAGGGCGCCCTCGAGCACCGCGTGCCGAATGGCCAGGCACCAGAGCACGCAGGCGTCGCCGGCATCCGTTTCATAATGGGTGAGCGTGCTGATCGTGCGCGCAACGCCGGCGAGCGCCACCGGGTCGTCGAGGTAGGCGAGCGCTACGGGCGCCGTGCGCATGAGCGAACCGTTGCCGCCGCTGCGGCCGTGCCGGTCGTGATGGGCGCGGGCAACGACGCGCACCGCGGATGCCGTGGGCTCGGTTCGGGAGAGCACCGCGCGCAGCTGGTTGCCCACGTCCGGTGCCGTGCGGGCCCACTCGACCCAGGCAGCCACGATCTCGTCGAGCACGGCCTCGTCGCGGAGGTCCTGACCGGCCGCGATCGCGTTGACGATCGGCACGGCCATGGAGGTGTCGTCGGTCCACTCTCCGGGAGCCCAGTCGAACCCGCCGCCGCCCCTCATCGTGACCACGGCGTCGCTCGCGAGCGGCGGGCCGAACTCGTAGCCGGCGCCGAGGGCGTCGCCACAGGCCATGCCCAGCAGAACGCCGGCGGCGCGGTCCAGTTGTGCGGACGTCAGTTTCAAGCGTTTCCCCCGTGCAATCGTGCGATCGTGCAGCCAATGAAGTCGGGCTCCGGCAGGCCCGTTTTCCGGGCCCCCGAGGCACAAAACCCCGCGTCGAGCCTACGGGCGAAACGCCGCATCCGTCGCCGCCGCGTTCGAGGGTCAGTGCCGGCCATGAATCGGGGGTCGTCCGTTTCCCCGCCCGCGGCCCTGCCGCACCTCCGCCCCCAACGAATGCGACGAAGATTTTGCCCATAAACCCTGTTCTGGGCCTCAAACCGGCCCCTCTCGGCACAATCTTCGTCGACTTGGTTCACGGCCGGGCACGAGGCTTCGGATGAGGGGGCTTCGGATGGGGGTCTTCGGATGGGGGTCTCCTCGGGTTCTACGCCGCCGAGAGCACCACGGCGGTAACCCTCTGGTCCCGGCCGGAATCCTTGGCCTGGTAGAGGGCCGCGTCGGCGCGCGCGAGCCAGCCCGCCACGGTCTCGCCCGGGGAGAGTTCGGCCAGGCCGACGCTCACGGTGCAGGCCAGCTCGGGCGCCAGGGCGCCCCAGTGGTAGCCGCGGACCGAGGCCAACAGGCGCTCGCACGCCTGCTCGGCACATTCCAGGGTGGTGTCTGCGAAAACGAGTAAGAACTCCTCGCCGCCCACGCGCACGGCCAGATCACTGTCCCGGGTGACGGCGCGCAACAGGGTAGCCATGGCGTTCAGCACCTGGTCGCCGGTGGCGTGCCCGTGCTCGTCGTTGACCCGCTTGAAGTGATCCATGTCGATCATGGCCACGCAGATCGGTTGCCGGGTGTCGCGGGAGCGCCCCATCAGAGGCGGCAGTTGACGGTCGAGCGCCCGGCGATTGGGCAGTCGCGTCAGCGGGTCGGTGTTCGCCTGGTGGTCCAGATCGTCGGCACGGATGCGCAGCCGTGCCGCATCCAGTTGCGACCGCTCCGCCTCGTGGCGGGCCTGCTCGATCCCCAGGGTGTTGATCAGCATCTGGGACTGGATGCCGGCCGTCTCGGTCGTGCGTTTCAGGATCAGGGCGTGCAGCTTCTCGAAGTGTCCGAGCGCCTGCTCGAACCGGCCGGACTCCTTGTGCATCTCGAACAAGGCCTGCTGCAGCTTGATGTGCAGAGCCGGATCGTCGTCGAGGGCGGCGACCAGCAGCTGGGCGTTCATCATCGCGGTGGCCCCGTCGAGGTCACCCTCGGCCCTGGCCACCTCGGCCAGCTGCGCGTCGTTGTTCTCCTCGAGACTGCGGAACCCGTGCGCCTTCGCCAGACGGCGCGCCCGGCCGGCCTGCTCGCGGGCCTCTTCGTGCTCGCCGAGTTCGATCAGGATGCTGACCAGGTTGGTGCGGGCGATGCTCTCGTAGAAGTTGTGCCGTTGGGCGTGGGCCACGGCCACGGCCTCCCGCACGAGCAGGAGGGCCTGCTTCAGGCCTATCTCCACGTTCATGCCCTGTGCGCTCTGCCGCTGAGCCTGGATCAGGCAGGTGTCACCGAGGTTGTTGAGACCCACGAACCGCGCCTCGGGGTCGTCGATCGTGCGCGCCAGGCCCAGCGCCTGCCGCCCCAGTTCGAGCGCCCGTTCGGACTCGCCCATGCCCTCGTGCACCATCGACGAACGGCTGAGCGCCCAGAATTCGGCCAGGGCGCTACCACTGCCGCGGGCCGTCTCCACTGCCGCGAGCACGTGGCGCAGCGCCGGTTCGTAGAGCCCCGTGTCGCTGTAGGCCAGCACCAGGGTGCAGTGCACCTTGGACTGCCGCAGCAGATCGCCGGTGCCGTCCAGGAACTCCAGCGCCAACAGTCCCTGCTGAACGGATGCCTCATAGTCGCCCAGTCGCAGCCGATGCAGCGCCAGCAGTTCACGGGCCCGCGCCTGCTGCAGCAGCGTCGCCCCGGTCCGGGCCAGCACCGCCTCGGCCTGCCCGACACCGTCGAGATGGCGCCCGCTCGCGCTCGATCGCTCGCAGTCGGCGAGGACGTCGTCGATCGAGGATTCGGGCGCCGGCGCTGGCGCCGGCTCTGGCGCCGGCGCTGCGTGAGGCGCTGCTGGTCGTGGCAGGTCGATGGCCGGTTTTCCCCCTGAGTCGTGTGCGGCATCCTGGTCTGAATGCATGTTCAGTCCCCCAACTGTTCGCGCTCAGAATGAACCTAGCAGTCGGCCTGCCTCAAAAAACCGGTTCTCGAGGGCATCGAAGATGGCGCTCTGCCCCAAAACGAGGCGCAGGCACGCCGACCCGCGGGGCACTCAGGGTGCCGACCTAGGATGAGATCATGTCCGACCTCGCCGCTCCCCCTGCTCCCGACGCCCAGCGCCTCACCATGTTCGGGGCGGAGTGGTGCGGCGACTGCCGCCGGTCGAAGAAATTCCTCGACGCGCGGAACGTCGACTACGACTACGTCGACCTCCTGCTCGTGGGGGACGGCGCCGACCGTGCCCTTGCGATCAGCGGCCGCACCCAGATCCCGGTGATCCTGTTCCCGGACGGCACCCACGTGGTGGAGCCCAGCGATTCGATGCTGCATGCGAAGCTGACCCAGCTCGGCAGCATCCGCTAACCGGCTCGCTTGCCCTCTCCGCAGCGGAGGCCGGCTCGCCTGTCCGCGTGCCCGCGCCCGGTTCAGGGGAAGTAGTCGGCGAGCACGTGCGCGGTCACGAGCGCGAGCTTGCGGTCGAGCCGCTCATACAGGGGCATCAGCGCCGTGGCGCCCGAGGTCGTGTGCACCACCCCGGCAGAGTCGAAGATCGCGATCGGCTCGAGGTCGCGCAGCAGCGCCCAGAACGGCTGGAAGAAGTACACGCTGCGACCGCCCGCCTCGAACTCATCGAGGGTCATCGCGACATACTCGGCCCGCGCCCGAACGGTGGAGGGGAAGTCGCGGAAGAACTCGCATCCGGGGTTCTCCGGATCTTCGTCGTGCAGCATGGGCGCCGGAACCGCGTACCACTCGTACCGGTCGTTGGTCGCGGTGGCCAGCGCGCTGGCGATCACCCGGTAGGTCAGCGCCCGGGCGGACGTGGCCGGTGTGGTCTTCGGGATGCCGAGTCCGGTCGCCACCTCGATACGCTTGACGATCGTGTGCGGGTTGAGCGCGGCCAGCATCTGGATCCAGCTGATTTTCTGCACAACCCCGTTGACCAGGAATTTGCAGCCGCCCTCGAGGTCCCACTGCACGCTCATGCCGTCCTGCTCGTCATGCACGATCAGGAGGCGGTCGGCCTCGTCGACCTCCACCCCGGAGATGCGGAGATGCGGATGCCGCCGCACCAGTTCGCTCGCGATCCACCACATCTGGGCGGTGAGGAAGCGGTCCGCCGGCGGGTTGTAGACCTCGTAGCCGTCAACCTCGCTCTCGCCGACGCCGCCGCTGACGCCGCCGCTGTCGCCTCCGCTATTACCGCCGCTATCACCGCTGACGCCGCCGCTGTCGCCTCCGCTATTACCGCCGCTATCACCGCTGTCGCCGCCACTGTCGCCTCCGCTATTACCGCCGCTATCACCGCTGTCGCCGCCACTGTCGCCGTCGCGGTCGGGCAGAAAGTTCTCGCCGGAATCGTTTGACTCTGCATCACTCATAGTCGCGTCCCTCCACTCGATGCCGCTCTGCCCGCTCATCATCGTCGATCCGGGCCCCGAGCGAAACTCCCCGTTCGAGGTCGGTCGGCGCACGGGGTTCCTGCACAGCCGGACCCGTGCGGTGATTCTGCACACGCTGCGTCGGCCCCGAGGTCCCGACCCCGGCCCGCGCCTACGGTACCGGCATGACCACCGCCGAGAGCCGTTCCCGTTCCCGTCACCGCTTCTCCGCCGATTCCGTGGGCGCCTACCTGCACGAGATCGGCCGTGTGCCACTCCTGACCCAGACGGATGAGATCGAGCTCGCCCAGCGCGTCGAGGTCGGGCTGCTCGCAGCGGAGAGACTCTCACGGCTGCGACCGGGTGCTTCCGACGAGGGGGCCGCCGACCTCGGGGACGAGCTCCGCTGGCTCGCGGCCGACGGCGGGCGGGCCATGAAGCACCTGATCTGCGCGAATCTCCGGCTGGTGGTGTCCGTGGCCCGGCACTTCATCGGCCGCGGGCTCGACCTCCTCGACCTGATCCAGGAAGGCAATCTCGGCCTGATCCGGGCGGCCCCGCGTTTCGACCACACCCGCGGTTTCAAGTTCTCGACCTATGCCACCTGGTGGATCCGCCAGAGCATTCAACGCGCGCTGGCCGACCAGGCCCGAACCATCCGTCTCCCGGCCTACCAGGTCGAGGCGCTCACCGCCCTCAACCAGGTGCAGCACCGGCTGCGGCAGCGGTTCGGCCGCGACGGCACCATCGCGGAACTCGGCCAGGCCAGCGGGCTCACCACGCAACAGATCCTGACGCTGCGAAACCGCACCGGCCAGCCGCGGTCGATCGACGCCCCAGTCTGGGCCGACCTCGGCAGCGGCCTCGAGAACGTGCCCTTCGCCGACACCATTTCGGATGCCACGGCGCTCGACCCGTGCGACGCCGCCGGCCGCACCCTCCTGCTGGAGCGCCTCGCCTGCCACCTCGCCCTCCTGCCCGACCGCGAAGCCAGCGTCCTGAGCATGCGGTACGGCCTCGGCGGCGACATCGCGAGGCCCCGGCGGGAGATCGGAGCGCAGCTCGGTGTGTCCTACGACCGGGTGCGGCAGATCGAGCTTCAGGCCCTGGCCCGGCTGCGGCCTCCGTTGGCCTCCGGGCGGGTTCCCGCGCGGGTCAGCGCCCGCGCGGAGACGACGGAACGGGGCGTCGGCAGGTTCGTGGCAGCATCCGTTTCTCGAAGTGCTTGACGGCGAATCCTCCGCGAGCGTACCGTCGAACTGTTGCCCCGGACCCCGGCGACCGCACTGGAAAAGCCGACTGAGGGGGTTCGATGTTTGGGAACGCGGGGGCACAACCGCCGACGGATGCCAACGGCCGGGATTCGAGCTCCGAGGCGTCGTCCTCGGTGCCGCCGGGGCTGGCGTGTCCCGCAGAGAGCAGCATCTCCCTGGTGAACGACAATTCGGTCGGGAACTGGCTCGAGGACCTGCCGGAGCGTTCCTGGGATGTCGGCCCGGGAGAGTAGTCCCGTCCGCCCGCCCGAGGCTGGGAATGAATCCACAGAAACATGTGTTTGCATAGAAGCCGGCGTCACGCCGGACTGCGCAGGTCAGAACGCGCATGCCAGACCCGACGCCAACAGCACACCGACCAGCTTCCCGCCAGAAAGGGACCCCGTGACTCCGCACACCTCCGGACTGCACCACGTCACCGCGATTGCCGGTGCACCGCAGCGCAACATCGACTTCTACGTGACCGGCCTCGGCCTGCGGCTCGTGAAGAAAACGGTCAACTTCGACGACCCCGGCACCTACCACCTCTATTACGGGGATGACGCGGGCCGCCCGGGTTCGCTGCTCACCTTCTTCCCCTGGACGGGCATTTCCAGCGGGCGCCCCGGCTCGGGCCAGTCCACGTCCACCGCGTTCTCGGTGCCGGCCGGCAGCCTCGGCTGGTGGGCCGGCCACTTCACGCAACTCGGCGTCGAATCCGAATTCGTGCGCCGCTCCGCCGACGAGGAACGCCTCTCCCTGCGTGACCCCGACGGTCTGCAGCTGGATCTCGTGGCCTCGTCGACGATTGATCCGCGCAATCCCTGGGACTCGGCATCCGTGCCCGCCGAGTACGCGGTGCGCGGCCAGCATTCCTCGGTGCTCACCGTCGCCGACCCGACCGGCACCGTCGAGGTGCTCACCCGCGACCTCGGCATGCACGTGATCGAGGAGACAACCGACCGCATCCGGGTGGGTGCCGGCGACGGAGCCCCCGGCAACATCGTGGACATCCTCGCCGACCCGAACGGACAGGTCGGCCTGACTGCCGGCGGCAGCGTGCACCACATCGCGTTCCGGGTGCCGGACAAGACCACGCAGGAGCAGTGGCGCCAGGAACTCGTCGCGCGCGGCTACGGCGTGACGGCGATCCTCGACCGGCAGTACTTCACGTCGATCTATTTCCGCGAGCCCGGCGGCGTCCTGTTCGAGATCGCGACGGACACCCCCGGCTTCGACATCGACGAGCCACTGCTGGAACTGGGCCGCTCGCTCAAGCTGCCACCGTGGCTCGAGCCCAGCCGGGACCAGATCGAGCGCGCCGTCGTTCCGATCACCCTGCCGAGCGAGAACAACCCGGCCCTCGTCGCGGGGAAGCAGGACCCTCGATGACCGAACAACGCGACTCCCCACAGACCGATCTCGACTGGGTGCACGTTTTCCGGGCGGGTTCGTCGACGGCATCCGGCGACTCCGGCCCGCCCGGCTCAGACCCGGCGGATGACTCCGCCCCCGTGCTGTTGATGTTGCACGGCACCGGCGGCGATGAGCAGGAGATCCTCGCCCTTGCCGACACGCTCGATCCCGGCGCGACCGTGCTCGCCCCGCGCGGGCGCGTCACCGAGGGCGGCATGCTGCGCTGGTTCCGCCGCCTCTCCGAGGGCGTGTTCGATGTCGAGGACGTGGTGCTGCGGGCCGGAGAATTGGCCGGTTTCATTGCCCGGGCCCGGCAGCACTACGACCTCGGCGGGCGCCGCATTATCGCCGTGGGCTTCTCCAACGGGGCCAACATCGCCCTGGCCACGGCCCTGCTGCACCCCGACGTTCTCGACCGGGTCGTCGCGTTCTCCGGCATGTTCCCGCTCGACGATCGCCCGCTCGCCACGGACCTCGCCGACACGACGGTGCTGATGCTCAACGGACGCTCCGACTTGATGGCCCCGCTCGCGAGCGCCGACCGGGCCGCCGCCACCCTCATCGGGCGCGGCGCCCAGGTCGACCGCGAGCTGCGCGACGGCGGTCACGGCATCGCCGCCACGGATGTCGCCGCCGCCCGAGCCTGGCTGGCCCGCCCCCTGCAGACCCGCGCGTAGGCGTGCCGTGAGGGAGCAGCCCGTCGGGCCGGGACTCGATTTCGAGTATCGAACGCAGCGACAGCGCGTGCTCTTCGGCACCGGGCGGGCCGGCGAGCTGCTCGCCGAGGTGCTCGGCAAGGTGCTCGGCGAGCAGCCGGCCACGGTGCAGGCCGGCGGCACCGGCACCAGCACGGGGAGCGTGATCGCTCCGGCGGGCATCGCGGGTGCCAGCGGCACCCCCGGCGCCCCGCGCGTGATGGTGATCGCGACCCGGCGGGAACTGGAGCGGTCCGCGGCGGTGCTCGCCGGTATCCGTTCGGTGCTGGTGTTCGATGAGATCGTGCAGCACGTTCCGGCGGAGTCGGCCGAGCGCGCCCATCGGGCGGCCCAGGCGGCTCGCATCGACGTGGTCGTTGCCCTCGGCGGCGGGTCGGCGATCGGGTTGGCCAAGATTCTCGCGTTGCGCAGCGAGCGGACCGGCGGACTGCCGATCGTGGCGGTGCCCACCACCTATTCCGGTTCGGAGGCCACGGCGGTCTGGGGGCTGGTCGAAAACGGGGTGAAGACCACCGGGTTCGATCTGAGGGTCCTGCCCGGCACCGTGATCTACGACGCCGACCTCACGCTGTCCCTCCCCCGCGAGCTGAGCGTGTCCAGCGCGCTGAACGCCCTTGCCCACGGCGTCGACGCCCTCTGGGCCCCGGGCGCGAACCCGGTCAGCGCGCTGCTCGCCGCTGAGGGAATCCGGATGCTGGCCCACGCACTGCCGCGAATCGCCGTGGCCCCCGGGGCCGGCCCGCGCACCGCGGAAGCGGCCGGATCGGACACATCGGGGAGCGATCCGGTTCTGGGGGGCGGCGGCATCCACGGAGCTCCGGCCGGCCGGAAGGATGCCCTCTATGGCGCGTACCTGTCGGCGAGCGCGTTCTCCAGCGCCGGTTCGGGTCTGCATCACACGATCTGTCACGTGCTGGGCGGGACCTTCGGGCTGCCGCACGCGCAGACGCACGCGATCGTGCTGCCGCATGTGGTCGCCCTCAACGCGCCCGCCGCCACCGAGGCCGAGGCGCAGATAGCCGCCGCCCTGGGCTCCTGCACCGCCGTCGAAGGGTTACTCGCCCTGCGGGACAGCCTGCACGCACCGACTGCGCTGCGGGACTTCGGGTTTCAGGAGTCGGACATCGCCCGGGCCGTGGCACTGATCCTGCCGGCCGTCCCCGCGTCGAACCCGCGCGCGGTCACCCCCGACGACCTGACTCTGCTGCTGCGGAATGCCTGGTCCGGCGCCGCCCCGGGCGGGCGCTAGCCGCTGGGCGCGGGCGGCGCAGGCCCCGCCGACGCTCCCATTTGCCGCAGACACCTGCCGCGCTAGGCTGCCAGCGGGAAAAGGGAGACACGATGAGCAACACGGAAAGCGGCGACGGTGCCGAGCGGTACAACACCAACCAGAACGGGTCCGAGCAGAGCATGGTTCCCGTCGAACGGACCCCCGCGGAGGCCGCCGACCGCCTCTCGCGGAAGTTCGCGCAGGAATCGAGGCTGCGCATCCTGCGGAGCAAGGCCGCCGTCGCCCGGTCCGAAGTCGACGCGCTGGCTGCCGTGCACCTCGACCCCGACACCCTCGAGGACCTGCTCGACACGGCCAGCCCGCGGGCGGCCGAACGACTGCGCACATCCGAGCACGAGATCAGCGTGCGCGTCGCCGACGCCCGTCAGAAGGCGGAAGCCGCCGAGGCCGCATACGAGCAGGCCGTGCTCGACGACTTCGACGAGGCCGAGCGCTAACCACACCGAACACGTCACACGCAGACGGATGCCGCACACCGGCATCCGTCTGCTGCTGCCGCCTCTCGCCCGCGACAACGCGCCCTCCACCACCGCGACCCTCCGACGGCGTGTCCCGTGTCCGGCGCATCCCTCCGACGCCGTGTTTCGTGTACAGCGCGTCCCTCCTACGCCGTGTCGTGGTCCCGCTCCGCCTGCGCGATTCGGCCCACCGTTTTGAGGAAGCTGTCCGGGTTGAGCGAGATGGAGTCGATGCCCTCCTCCACCAGAAAGGCCGCGAAGTCGGGGTAGTTGCTCGGCGCCTGCCCGCAAATGCCGATCTTGATCCCGGCGGCGTGGGCCTTGTGTATGGCCTCGCGGATCATCTGCTTCACGGCGTCATCGCGTTCGTCGAAGAGGGCGGCGAGGTCCTCGGCGTCGCGGTCGACGCCCAGCACCAGCTGGGTGAGGTCGTTGGAGCCGATCGAGAAGCCGTCGAACCGGGTGGCGAAACGCTCCGCCAGGATCACGTTGGCCGGAATCTCACACATCATGTAGATCTGTAGCCCGGACTCGCCGCGCACCAGCCCGTTCTCCGCCATCACCGCGAGCACACGGTCCGCCTCGGTCACGGTGCGGCAGAACGGTACCATCACGATCACGTTGTCGAAGCCGATCTTCTCCCGCACCTGCTTGATCGCCCGGCACTCGAGGGCGAAGCCCTCCCGGTAGCGCTCGTCATAGTAACGGGAGGCGCCACGGAAGCCGAGCATCGGGTTCTCCTCCGAGTGCTCGAAGACCGACCCGCCGATCAGGTGCGCATATTCGTTGGTCTTGAAGTCGCTCATCCGCACGATCACGGGGTCAGGATGATACGGCGCGGTCAGCTTCGCGATACCGAGCGCGAGCGCCTGCACGAAGTATTCCTTCGGGTCCATATATCCCCGGGTGAGCTCCTCGATCTGACGGATGGCGGCCCGGTCGGTGACCCGCTCCGGGTGCACGAGCGCCATCGGGTGGATCTGGATCAGGTTGTTGATGATGAATTCCATCCGGGCCAGCCCCACGCCGTCGGCCGGCAACCGCCACCACTCGAAGGCGGCGGCCGGACTCGCGATATTGACCATGACCTTGGTGCGGGTCTTCGGCACGGTGCCAAGGTCGATCTCCTCGGTTTCAAAAGCCAGCTTGCCCTCGAAAACGTAGCCCTCGTCGCCCTCGGCGCAGGAGATCGTGATCATCTGGCCATCCGTGAGCGTGTCGGTGGCGATCCCGGTGCCAACGACGGCCGGCACGCCCAGTTCGCGGCTGACGATCGCGGCGTGGCTGGTGGGACCGCCGTGGTCGGTGACGATGCCGGCCGCGCGGGTCATGATCGGCACCCAGTCCGGATCGGTCATCTCGGTGACCAGGATGGCGCCGTCGACGAACTTCTCGATGTCGGCCGGGTCCTTGATCACGCAGGCCACGCCGCTCGCGATACTGTCGCCGATCGCGACCCCGGTCACCAGCAGCGGCCCCGTCTCGGTCCGGGTGCTCACCGTGAACCGGGTGCCGCTCGCCTGCGAGTGCACGGTCTCCGGGCGCGCCTGCACCAGGAACAGTTCGCGGGTCAGGCCGTCTTTGGCCCATTCCATGTCCATCGGCCGGCCGTAATGGTTCTCCACGATCACGGCCCAGCGGCCCAACTTCACGATCTCCGCGTCGGTCAGCACGAACGCCTGTCGCTCGCGATCGGGGGTGTCGATAGTGCGGGTGCGGGCGCTGCCGCCCTTGGCGTAGACCATCTTGCGGGCCTTCTCGCCGAGAGTTTTCTCAATGATGGGCGTGGCACCGGGCTGGTCGAGCAGCGCCTTGAACACCAGGTATTTGTCGGGATTGACCGTGCCCTGCACCACCGTTTCGCCGAGCCCCCAGGCGGCGCTGATCACGGCCACGCCCGGGAAACCGGTGTCGGTGTCGATGGAGAACATCACCCCGGAGCCGCCGACGTCGGCTCGGATCATCCGTTGCACGCCGATCGAGAGCGCCACCTCGAGGTGGTCGAATTTCTTGACCTCGCGGTAACTGATCGCTCGGTCGGTGAAGAGTGAGGCGTAGCAGCGGCGGCAGGCGTCGAGCAGATCGCGCTCACCCGTCACGTTGAGGAACGTCTCCTGCTGGCCGGCGAAGCTGGCGTCGGGCAGGTCTTCGGCGGTGGCGCTGCTGCGCACGGCCACGGGCAGGTTCGGGTGCCCAGCCTTCTCCGACAGTTCCCGATACGAGGCACGGATGCCGTCGGCGATGTTCGCGGGAAACTCACCCCCCAGGAACAGCTCGCGCAGGGCCTCGCCCGTGACGCGCAGCGAGGCGCGGCCGTCGTGGAACAGGTCGAGCTGGCGCCGCAGTGCCGGCTCGATCCCGTTCGCCGCGATGAACGCGCGATAGGCGTTCGCGGTCGTCGCGAACCCCTCGGGCACCTTCACGCCATCGTCGCTGAGGGCGCGCACCATTTCGCCCAGCGACGCGTTCTTGCCGCCGACCTGCGGAATGTCACCCAGTCCGATCTCGTTGAACCACACCACACTGCTCTCGAGCATTGTTCTTCCACCCCTCTGTGAGTTCTGCGACCCGGTGATCTGTGGCCCTACGGCCGCGTGGCCGCGTGGCCGCGTGTCACGCGGATTGTGCCACGTGGTGGCAACCTACTCCCCCCGAAAGTGTCTCCGGCTCGTTGAACCGCGCCCCGAACGAATTCGACGGAGATTTTGGCAAAATCCATCCTCCACACACCGGAAAGCCGGTTTTCGCCGGCATCTCCGTCGAATTGGTTCGACGTCGGGCAGCCGTGCTTGTCAGGCTCCGCAGGCCTGCGGGCTCGCGGAGAACGACAGTTCCGGTCGAGTTCGGCCCGCAGACCTGTCGTACTCGACCGAAGGTGTCGAAGTCGGCAACGGATGGCCAGAGCCGCACTGCACCACCACCGCCGCCGCCGCCGACGCACCACTGCCACGCCACTGCCGCACCACTGCCGGCACTGTCAGTGGCTCCTGAGACTCTGAAGTACTCCCCCACGAGGGAGCCTCAACCAGGAGGTACAGATGACTGATCCCAACTACACCGCTCTGCTTCTCGTGATCGACCGGAGCGGCTCGATGTCCGGCATCCGTGACGACATGGTCGGCGGCCTGACCGCGATGCTCGCCGCACAGGCCGCCGAGCCGGGCCTGCTCACCGTGGATATCGTGACCTTCGACGATGAAATCGAGCACACCCACACCCTCGCCGACCCAAGCGATATCACCGTCGAACTCGACCCGCGCGGCATGACGGCGCTGCACGATGCGATCGGCATCGCCGTCACGGAGTTCGGCGAGACGCTGCGGGCGCTGCCCGAGCACGCGCGTCCCGGCACCGTCCAGGTCGTGGTTGTGACCGATGGCGGCGAGAACTCGAGCAGCGAATACTCCGCGGATGCCGTGCGCGCGCTGATCAACCGGCAGACCGAATCGTACAGCTGGGACTTCGTCTTCCTCGGCGCCAACCAGGACGCCGTTCTCACCGGGGCCGCACTCGGCTTCGACGCCGCCAGCTCAATGACCTTCGCTGCCGCTTCGGGCGAGGTCGCCGCGATGAGCGCGAACCTCGGTCGCTACGTGACGGATGTGCGCAAAAAGGAGAAGCGCGGCTTCACCTTCGAGGAGCGCACCGAAGCCGGAGGTGATGGCGTGTAGGCAACGATTGGGTGAAATTCGGGGGGCCGACACCCCTCTTGGCGGAGGGCGTGAAAACTACCCCTAATCTGGGGTTCAGACAGATTCGATTCGTTGGAAGCGGTCCCGTGGGGCGTGCGATGGTGTGCGTGGAGGACGCCTGTTTGCCGTGAGACCGGGGGCTCTATTCGGGGTGAAGTCGGCCCTGACAGGCCCTGCCGGCGCGAAGAAACCCGACGTGTAGCGTCGGGGACCACTCCCACAGTGGCCCTGCCCCAGACCCGCATCGTGCGGGACTGGCGAAAGGAAGGACCACCATGTTCCACTTCCACGAATCATCCGTCCGCACGTCCCTAGCCCGCGCATCCACGGCCCGGAAGCGAGTTCTGGCACTGCTTGTCGTCGTCGCCGTGGTCGGCGTCGGCAGCGCCGGACTGGGCGGAGCGGCCGTCGCCGGCTCACTCCCCCAAAGTCCCGTCGAGCTCGGCACGGCGGACTCCTTCGCGATCCTGTCGAAGACCGGCGTGACGAACGTCTACGCGTCCGCAGTCAACGGCAACGTCGGGGCCAGCCCGATCACCGGCGCCGCGGTGCTTCTGACCTGCCCTGAGGTCATGACCGGCACCATTTTCACTGTCGACGCCGCCGGTCCGCCGTGCGCGGTGACGGACCCGAGCTTCCTGAGCACATCCGTCGGTGACATGGAAATCGCCTATTCCGACGCGGCTGGGCGCACGAACCCCGACTTCATCGACCTGGGTGCCGGCGAAATCGGCGGTCTCACTCTCAAGCCCGGCCTCTACAAGTGGAACACCGACGTGACCATCTCCAGTGACGTGCGCCTCACCGGCGGCCCGGACGACGTCTTCGTGTTCCAGATCGCCGGCAACATCGACCAGGCCTCAGCCAAAAACGTGACCCTGCTCGGCGGAGTGCAGGCCAAGAACGTGTACTGGCAGACCGCCGGTGCAGTCTCGGTCGGCACCACCGCGCACTTCGAGGGCACGATCCTGAGCAAGACCATGATCGCGATGAAGACCGGCGCGTCGATCACCGGCCGGTTGCTGGCCCAGACCGCCGTCACGTTGCAGAGCAACTCTGTGACGAAGCCGGCCCTGTAACCACCGGTCGGCCGTCTTCGGGAACCGGTTCGGCGGCATCCGTCGTCGCCCGGTTCTCGGAGACCAGGCCACAACCGCCCGCGCGGGTGTGGCTAACTCAGGAGAAACCGCCAACGCGGCCGAAACTTTGCCGCGTTTCCGGGGCTGCCGGGCAGCATCCGCCCGCATCTCCTGAGTTGGCCACGAACGCACCGGCTCCGCTCACGACGGATGCCGATGGGCGGCTCACGGGCGGCGTCGGAACCCCGCGCGGGGCTTACGCCGCTGCGCTGGAGGCGCGCCACGGGCGCAGCGGCGCAGCACCCGCGCAGCACCAGCGCGGCACCAGCGCACCACCCGCGCAGCAGCAGCGCAGGTCGAACAATTCGAGCACGAGCCTGGGCGCGGTGACCCACCGGATCGGCGGCGCAGCAGCCACAACCTTCCAGCCTCGGCGATCGGAACGGCGAAGCGGCCCGGTTGACCGGGAGGGGCCCGGCGTGTACGGAGGTCCTCGGCGGCGGGTTCTGTTGCCGGTCCTTGATTCTGCGGATGTGCGGTTCAATGCCTGCGTCGGTGCAGTCATCACGGGTGGTGTTCCCGGGTGAGCCGGTCGTTCTCGGATCGGCGGGCCGGGCTTCTCAGCGCGGGCCGTGCCAAGGTGTGAAACAAGCATGCGATCGGGAACCGAACCCGAATCGATTCCCGATCGCACTGCCAGATCAGGACGAGATCCCTAATCTCGCCCGGCTTCCACCGTTTCAGTCGTGCGCCTACCCAAGGGGACGACAAAACGGAGGTGTGTCCACCGCGCCACGAGACGACAGAGACGCGGCTGAGCGGCCGCATCTGGTGTCGGCCTCGAGGGAGGTGAGGTTCATCTGGGGCGGTTCCTTTTCATTCGGTAGGCCGGCTGACCCGAGGGTTCCGTGCCTTTGCGACCCCGCCTCACGACGGGTGTGCCCTTGCGATTGACGTGAAAGTGACCGTCTCTCCAGCGACCAGTCGGTCACCTGAGAAAAACTTATCAGTCAGGTTCGGCGCGCAACCGGCGAGGCTAAACTTTTCGCCGCTCAAGAGCCCCCCAAATCGAGGGGTGCGTCCGGCACAGACTCGGGGTGACGGATGCCGAGGCGCGCTTTCCCGGCGCCGATGTCCTAGCACCGGGCGGAGGCCCGGGCTAACGTTGCAGGCGTGGGCGGAGCCGCTCACACTGCTCTGTTCGTAATGCCAAGAGGGGGGTCTCCATGACAGTCACCACAGCCGATGCCTACGTCGCCGCTGCGAAAACAATCGCCACAACCGCACATCTGGGCCAGGTCGACAAGCTCGGCGCCGCCTACATCAACCATCCCCGTCGCGTTTCCGAGCGCCTCAACGATCCCCTCGAGCAGGCCACCGCTTGGCTGCACGATGTGCTCGAAGACTCGAACATCACCCGCCACGACCTGCTCAAAGCGGGCATCCCGGGTGGTGTGGTCGAGGCCGTCACGGTGCTCACCAGAACGGATGTCGTCAGCGACGCCGACTACTACGCCGGCATTCGCGCAAACCCGATCGCTCTCGCCGTGAAGCGCGCCGACATCGCCGACAACCTGGAGCCCTGGCGGGTGGAACAGTTGGACGCGAGCGCGCAGAAGAGGCTCGCGGCGAAATACGGGTCGGCGCTGGCGGCGCTGGGTTAGGCCGGCTCGGGGCTCCCCGCTGCGGTCGAACCGCGCTGCGGTTGTCTCACGCTGCGGTTGACTCACGCCGCGGGTTGACCCCTGCTGCGGGTTGACCCGCGTCGGCCTCAATGACGTCATCCAACACTGTCGGCGGAGTGCCGGTGACGCAGTGAACCCCGTGCACCAGCGGGTAGGAATCCGTCCGGACGAGGGGCTGGATGCAGTCCGTCCCGGTCGAGGCCTAGGCTTCCATGTCGTCGTGGGTGACGATGCGGCCCAGCTCGATGCCGCCATCCGGGAGCTGCCAGAAGTGCATTCGACGCGCGGCGGGGGTGTTCTGCTCGATCGAGACGCGCATGCAGCGGGCGCCGTCCCAGCGCAGCAGGTGCGGGTCGGCCGGCCCTGCGCCCTGGCGCAGCGCGTGCAGGTGCCGCCCCTTGAGGGTCTTCACCCGGCCGGTGAGCACGTCGACGGATGCCTTGAACGCCTTGGCCAGCTGCCCGTCGTCGAGCCCGGCGAGAGATTCGGTGAACCGCTCCCCCAGCACGTAACTGTGCGGCAGCTTCCATTCCTCGCGGTCCGACTCCGGAACCCGGTCGACCCAGGCGAGGAGGATCTCATGCCGCACCCAGCCGGAGGGTTCCTCCCAGGCGGCTCGCCGCGACTCGTATTCGCTGACCGTGGAGTGGGCGGGGACGGTGCGGCGGGATTCGCGCAGCATCCGTCGTTGGGCCCGCTGGTCGTCGCGCAGTTCCGCGACCGTGTGGCGCAGGGTGGCGAGTTCGACGAGGGCATCGCGCAGTTGCAACTGTGCGGAGCGGGCCTGCTCGCGCAGTTTGGCGAGGTCGGAATCGGTGGCGCCGGCCTCGGAAAGCTGATTCTCGAGCCGCACGATGCGGGACTTGGCCTCGGCGAGGGACAGCTGGGTCGATTGCAGCGCGGAGTGTGGCGCGGGAACGGGCGTGGGCGTGACCCGGAACGGGATGGCCCCCGTCGTGGCCGGACGCAGGGCGTGCACGCGGCCCGGACCCGGCGACGGGCGCGGGTGAAGGCGGTCCGATGTCGGGCCTGCCGTGATCAGGACCGTGACCCCGGAGACGCCGGCAGCATCGAAGACCCCGGCAGCACCGGAGAGACCGGAACCAGCGGAGAGACCGGAACCACCGGAAATGCCGATACGGGCGACCCCCGCGGCGCGGCGGGCCGATGCGGAGGCACCCACGAGCGCGGGCTGGCTGTCGAGTTCGACCACGGCGGCGGCGTCTTCCTCGACCTGAGGCAGCAGCGGACGATTCTCCTGCAGCCAGGGAGGTCCGTTCCGCACGGCACACAGCGACGGCAGAACGGTTTCGTCGTCGTCGACGTCGCTCAGGCACAGGTGCAGGGCACCGCTCGGCAGGTGGATGACCCGGGCCGCGACGACGTCACCCTCGGAGAGCAGGGCATCGACCTTGTCGAGCGGGTTGGCCGAGATATCGGCCCGGGTGATCGTGAGCGCCAGGTGCGGGTGCAGGGCCAGAACCGCTCGCTGCGCAGTGACCTTCTGCACCAGAGCGAGCGTGATGCTGCCGTGCGGGTAGCGCTGTGCGATCGTGGCCACGGAGGGCGGCTTGATCTCGACATTGAGACGATGGGTGGGTGCGTCGAGCGCGCCCTGGATGCGCTGACCGGTCTGCAACGTCCAGTCGAGGGGCACCGGCGGGTAGGTCAGCTCCTGCCAGACGGTGGCCATGCCACCGCCGTCGAGTTCGATCAGTGCCCGGGAACCGCCCAGCATGAACCCCTTGACGGTGCCGTCCACGGTGATGACGGATGCCGGGGCGAGCGCGAAGAGGCCAGCCTGATGCGCGTGGGCGAGGGCATCCGTCACCAGCTGATCGGTGGCGTGCTGCGGGTCGCCGTGCGTGAAACGAAGCCGGGAACGGGCCAGGTCGGCAAACGCGTCGCCGACGGGGTAGGAACGGCCGGCGCTGCCGTAGACCTGGAACTGGGCCGGGAGCAGGTCGCCGAGCTGGCGGGTGAGCTCGCCCGTCTCGATCAGGAAGACGCGCGCGACGTCGCCGATCTGGCCGGCGAGTTGGTCGATTCCGATTTCGGGCAGGGTGGTGCCGAACGGCGACGACACCACAACCCAGGGACGATCACGGCCCGCATCGTGCAGACCGTTGGCGAGTTGTTGCACCGCGACGCTGGACTGCACGCGGGTATACACCACTGACTCCCCTTCCAACCTTCGTGAGAGGCTGTGCCTAGAGGGTACGCCTGTCGCCTGTGAGAATGACCCCGAGCGTTAAGGTTCAGGGTGTAGGGAGCCCGATATCACCTGTTGTCCCCCGGTCTCACGGGGACGCGAGTATCCCCACGACCATCGTCGTCGCCGAGTTCAGCACGATGAAGGCGGCCACCGCTGCCACCGCCAGCTCGAGCGGCAACAGCACCGTGCGCTGCAGAGCTGCGGCGCGCACCGCGGAGTCGAGCCGAGAGAAGCCTTCGATCAGGCCCTCGCCCGAACCCAGCGGAACATCGATCCACATGTCGGGGTCGTCGAGCAGTTCGATGACGCGCAGGCGATCCGCCGGGCCCAGCACGATCGGCAGGGACGTCAGCCACGGAACGAGCTCGGCGGCATCGAGAACAGTCACCGGCTTCGGCGATGACCGCACGTCGATGCTGCGCGCACCGACGAGGACGACCAGGGGGATCACGGGGGTCGGGAGCGGGCGGCGGTCTTCCAGCAGCGTCGTGACCCGTTCCGCCTCGAATTTCGCGTGACGCAGGTAGGGCACCGGCCGGCTGTCCACCAGAACGCTGCGTTCCTCCACGAGCACGCGCTGGCGGCGATGCTGTTTGGTATTGATGGTGATGACGCCGCCGGGGCCCACCAGCACGTGGTCGATGTCCCAGCCGTGTCCGCCGATCGGCAGCGCGTGGAAGACCGCCCACTCCGGCGACAGCGTCGCCAACTTTTCGCCGACCACGATCTCGCCCTGGGCGCCCAGGTACCAGCCCTCACAGTTCACGCCGAGCGGAGAACGCCCCAGAAACCTGGCCCACAGGGTTCGTGGAGGAATGCCGCTCTGCTCGCGCAGCAGCTTTTCGATCATGAACTGGGCCGCGAAGCGCTGGCGCATTCTGGTACTTTCCAACGTCATCTTTTCTGGTCCCCCACCGTCGATTGTAACGGCTCACCCCAACGGGTGGCACTCCCTCTGGGGGCGGGCCTGAACCGGCCACCTACGATGGTCGGATGGTAAATAACATGAGGGTCGTGCAAACCCAGCTCGGGCTGCTCGAAACCCACATCAACACGATCAAAGAGGACGCCGCGGCACCCCGCGGGGTGGAGGAGTCTCTGGTGGCCATCTGCACCGCGCTCGACGCGCTGACGGACGAGTTCCGCCGCCGCCTGCCCGAGTAGGCCCCCGCTTCGGGAGCGTCGTTCCGGCTCAGGCCGTCGCGAGCGCGGCTTCGATGAGCCGGAACACGACGTAACCGGCCGCGATGGTGCCCGCCGCGGCGAACAGGACCCACAGCATCCGTCGGATGCCCGCGGATCGCACCCGCGTATCGAGCGCCGTGAACCGCTCACGCACATCATCGGGAGTGGTGTCGGGCAGCACGTGCCACACGTGCGGGCTGTCGAGAAGGTCCGCCACCTCCTGCACCTCACCGGCCGACAGCACGGGGTGGAGCCTGACCAGCCACCGGCGCAGTTCGTCCGCGTCGAGCACTTTGACCTGCTCGGGCTTCTGCTCGATGGTGAGCAGCCGAGGCTCTACGAACACGATCACCGGCTGCACGGGCGCGACCAGGGGCATCCGTTCTCGCACCAGGCTCGTGACGCGCTCGGCCTCGGATGCGGCGTTGTGCAGGTACGGTACGGACTCGCCGTCGACCCGCAGCGTGTCCCGAGCGACACGGATGTCATTGCTCGGGTGGTGCTTCGTGGTGATCGTGAAGATTCCGCCGGGTCCGATCACGAGGTGGTCGATCTCGGCGGTCGAGGAGCCGACGGGCACGGCGCGCAACACCGTCCACTCGGGTGGCAGCGTCGCCAGGATGGAGCCCATCACAATCTCTCCTTTGGCCCCGCGATACCAGGACATGCTGTCAGCGCCGTGCGGGGACAGGCCGAAGAACCCCGCGAACCGCGACCGTCGGGGCACGCTCCCCTGAACCCGCAGCAGCTGCTCTGTGATTGACAGCGCCGCGAGGCTCTCCTGCAACGTGGCACTGTCCAGCGTCATCGCAATCCCCTTTGCTGACTCGAATCTAGCGACCGGGGACGGGGAGCACGCAGTCCCCGAAGGGGGGTGTCGACGGCGTGGCGACTGGCGCACCGGGTTCGCCCGCGGTCCCGGTGCCGATGCGGGTACCGGTGCGGCCTACGACCAGACGTCGCGGTGGTCCGTGGCGAACTGCCGGAAGGTGGTTGCCGGATCGCCCGAGAGCCGCCGGATCACCCGGTTCGGACACGCGGAAACCCCCAGGCGCACCACCCGGTAGATCATCTTCTGCACGGCGATGAAGTCGGCCTCTGCGCCCTGCACGGCCAACCGGGCGAGGTAGTCATCGACGCTCGGCCGCGCATAAACGATGCGCCGCCCGAGCACCGCCGAGAGGATGTCCGCCACCTGGTAGTAATCCAGCGACTGCTCGCCCGACAGCGTGTAGGCCCTGCCGAGGTGCCCCGGCTCGGTGAACACCCGCGCGGCGACGCGCCCGATGTCACGGGCGTCGACGAACGCGGTGCGCGCCCTGGCCGCCGGAAGATAGATCTCGCCGCGCTCCCGGATGCCAGCACGGTACACGGTCGACAAATTCTGCATGAAGAAGTTCGGCCGTAGAAACGTGTACGGGGCGCGCCGACGCCGCAGGTGCTTCTCCACGGCGTGGTGAGGAGTGGCCGGGTTGAACTGAACACCCTGCAGGGAGAGAAAGACGATCTGGCGGATGCCGTGCGCCAGCGCCGTGTCGATCACCGGGATCAGGGTGTCCGCCACGTTCGCGATCGCGGGCGGGCGCAGCAGAAACAGCCGGTCGACTCCGGCGAAGGCGCCGGCCCAGCCGGTCGGGTCGGAGAAATCGAAGGCACGGGGCGTGCCGGCCGGTGGGTTCAGGGCGAATTCGGAGCCGGCCGGGTTCCGCACCGCGGAGATGACGCTCTCGCCGGTGGACGCGAGCGCCGCGGCCACGGCCCGGCCGACGGTTCCGGAGGCACCGGTGACGAGGATGCGGCCCATCAGATGCCTTTGGAGTTTTCGCGAGCCGGAGTGGGAGAGGAGCCGGACATGAGTCACGCCTTTCGTCGAATGCATTTAGTTTAGCGACTAAGGCAAATTGACCCGGTGGAGGGCGCGGTGGAGGGCGCGGTGGAGGGCACGGTGGCCTCCAGGCCGCCCGGAGTCCCCCAGACTGGGGGTGTGAATGCAATCAGGGTGCCCGGAATCCGACAGTCAACCTGGATCGCGGCTGCGGTGGCCGCCACGGTCGCCGTGGGTGCCGGCGCTGCCGGAATCGCGGCCGCCACGGGTCTCGGCGACGACGAGACCACCCTGACCGACACCGAGCTGGCGCGTGCGAGTCGCGCGGCCCTGACCGAGGTCGGGCCTGCCACGGTGACGGATGCTCAGCGCGGCCCCGCCCTGTCTCCCGCGCTTTCCGCGTCCTCCGAGTCCTACACGGTCGACACCCGGCTTCCGAACGGCGTCGAGGTCGCGGTTCAGCTCGATGAGACCTTCACGGTCGTGTGGGTGAGTGCGCCCGGCTGGAGGGGCGACGCGGCATCCGTGGCCGAGCCCCGGGTGCTGACCGCTGCGGAGCTCGCAAGCGTCGACCGCACGACTGCCGGACAGGCGGCCCTGGCCGAGGTCGGCAGTGGCACCGTGACGGACTTCCGCCGCAGCCGAGCGCTCGACCACGCCTTCGAGGTGGAGGTCACCCTCGACGACGGAACCCAGCGGGTCGTCGAGCTCACCGAGCGCAGCCAGGTCGTGAGCTCCGACCGCCCGACGCTGCGCTGAGCTGCGCCGCCGGATCGGTACGAATCGTTAGCTCGCAGATGGTGACAAGGCGACCAATGACGAAGTACCGTTGCGGAGTAGGTCCGAAACGGCGTATGTCGAACGAATCAACAGTGACGTCGGCCCCCGCACCAGCGGCTCCACCTGAGTGAGGTTCCTCGGGTGGCGCCGCGCGTCTTGCCGGGGCGCGTGCTGGGTCGCGTCCGCTGGGCGTCACCGCTCGACGAGGATCCCGTCCTCGTCGCAGTAAATCGTGCGGCCGGGGGTGAACGTCACGCCGGCGAACCGGGCGACGGCATCCGTGACTCCAGCGCCGGCCTTCGAGCTCTTGCGCGGGTTGCTGCCGAGGGCCTTCACGCCCAGCGGCATCGCTCCGATGGCCACCCGGTCGCGGATCGCGCCGTTGATCACCACGCCGGCCCAGCCGTTCTGCACCGCGAGGTCGGCGATCATGTCGCCCATCAGCGCCGTGTTCAGCGAGCCGCCGCCGTCGATCACGAGCACCTCGCCGGCCGCGGGCGTCGACAGCACCGCCTTGAGCAGGGCGTTGTCCTCGAAGCAGGTCACGGTGCGAATCGGGCCGCTGAACCGGGCGAGACCACCCAGGTTCAGGAACTGGAGCGAAACGGATTGCAGGTCTTCCCCGCGCTGGTCGTACAGGTCGGCGGTCAACAGCAATGGTGTCCTCCAGGAGTTCGGTGCGGTGCAGGTTTTCTCCCTTAGGCTAGCGGCTCGCTCAGGCGCGTTGCGCTGCGGGTGGCGCTGCGGGACATCCGTCGGCCGTCAGGTCTGGAACCTGATGTCGGTGACGGATGCCGTGACACCGGCCAGCACATCGGGCAGCACCTCCACGCCGATGCCCGGTCCCGTGGGAACGCGCAGGTGCCCGTTCTCGAGCACGAACGGCGCGGTCAGGTCCTGTTCGTAGTATCGACTGGAGGCCGAGGTGTCGCCCGGCAGCACGAAGTTCGGCAGCCCGGCCAGGGCCACATTCGCCGCCCGGCCGATGCCGGTTTCGAGCATCCCGCCGCACCAGACCGGCACGCCGTGCGCGGCCGCCACATCGTGGATGCGACGGGCCTCCAGGTAGCCGCCCACCCGCGCCGGCTTGACGTTGATGATGCTGCAGGCACCGAGGGTGATGGCCGTCGCCGCATCTCGGGCCGACTCGATTGACTCGTCGAGGCAGATCGGGGTTCTGATCCGTTGCGCCAGGTGGGCGTGGCCGAGCAGGTCGTCCTCCTTCAGCGGCTGCTCCATCAGGAGCAGGTCGAAGGGGTCGAGCCGGGCGAGGTGGCGGGCATCCGCGAGGGTGTAGGCGGTGTTCGCGTCGACCTGCAGCAGCATCTCGTCGCCGAAGCGTTCGCGCACGGCGCGCACCGGTTCGAGGTCCCAGCCGGGCTCGATCTTGAGCTTGACGCGGAGGTAGCCCTCCTCCAGGTAGCCGGCCACGGCCTCGAGCAGCTCGTCGATCGAGTCCATGATGCCCACCGACACCCCCGCCGGAACCGCGTCGTGCACGGCGCCGAGGTAGCCGCCGAACGAGACGCCGGTCTCCTTCAGTTGCGCGTCGAGGATGGCCGTTTCCAGCACGGCCTTGGACATCGTGTGCCCCTTCACCGGCTCCAGTGCCCCGGCGACGCGCTCGGCGGTGAGCCGGTCGCCGAGCCCCTGCAGCCGCGGGATCAGGTGGTCGCGAATGACGAGGTCGCTGCCGTCGAGGAACTCCGAGCTGTAGAGCGGACTCGTATCGGCGGCGCACTCGGCCCAGCCCTCGGCATCCGCGGTGGTCACCCGCACGATCGTGACCGCCCGTCCGGTCGACGTGCCGAACGAGGTGCGGAAGGGCCGCACGAGGGGAATGTGCACGCGCCGCAGTTCGATGTTCTCGATTTTCATGCCAGTTCCTTCGGTACGAGGGTGACCCGAGGAGCCGGTCTCCCCGAGGCGAGTGCTTCGATGAGGGTACTGCCCGGGGCTGGTGTTTCTGTGCCGCCACCCGACCGCAACCGGGTGAAACCTGCCACGACCTGCACCGCCCACCATGTGCGCCGAGAGTCGCCGCGTCTCGGTGCGCTGACGGCCCGGGTGACGGATGCCTGGTCAGTGACTATTCAGCGGTTGCAGTCGACCGCGTCGACCGTGAAGAGCGCGGCCTGCTCCGGGGCGAGCAGCGGCGCGGGCAGCCCGACGAGAGCGAGCACAGCCCCGGTCAGCGTCACTGAACCATCGGTACCAAAAGCACCGGCGGCACCGGACGAGCCCGGCTCCACCAGCCAGGCCGGCGGGGCATCCTGGATCGTGCGCGGGGGCGCGCCGAGCGAAAGCGGTGCCACCCGGTAGCGCCGCTCGGGCGCGAGACCGGGGAACCGCATCCGCTCCGGCAGCGCCGCGCGCGGGGCGGCGAGCGCCACCTGGGCGAACAGGGCCGAGTTCTGGTCGAGCGAGACGACGCCGTGCAGCTCGAGGGCCGGGTCGCTGGGGTCGGCCCGAACGACGACACCGGAGTGCAGCAGCGGCCGCAGCTGCTTGTAGCGGGCGATCCAAGTGGCGATCTGCACCCGCTCGGCCTCGTTCGCGCGGGTCAGATCCCACTCGATGCCGGCGCTGCCGAACAGGGCGGTCGCCAGCCGGAAACTGAGCTCGGAGGTGCGCCCGGTGGTGTGCGCGGTGGCCGCGCCGAGATGCCCGCCGAGGTACTCCGGTGGTAGGAGCACGCTCGAGTACCGCTGGATCTGCTGCCGCTCGAGCGGGTCGTTGGTGTCGCTGGTCCAGACCCGATCGACGCGCTCGAGAATTCCGAGATCGACCCGGGCTCCCCCCGACGCGCAGGACTCGATCTCGACGCCCGGGTGCTCGGCACGCACGGCATCGATGAGCCGGTACAGCGCCACCGTCTGCCGGTGGGAGGAGCCGGCCAGCAGGTCGCGATTGTGGTCCCACTTCAGGTAGGCGATGGGGTACTCGTTGAGCAAGGCGGTAAGGCGGGCGAACACCCAGCCGAAGGCATCCGGGTTGCCGAGGTCGAGCACGCGCTGGAACCGCCAGGTCAGCGCCGGCGACGAAACACCGACGGATGCCGAACCAGTACCGGCCCCAGAACCACCGACACCAGCCGCGTCCACCCCGCCGAGCACCCACTCCGGGTGCGCGCGGGCGACGTCCGAGTCGGCGCTGACCATTTCGGGTTCGACCCAGAGACCGAAGTCCATGCCGGCCGCGTGCACATGCTCGATCAGCGGGTGCAATCCGCCGGGCCAGGTGACCGGGTCGACGAACCAGTCTCCGAGGGCCCGCCGGTCGTCCGAGCGGCCGGTGAACCAGCCGTCGTCGAGCACGAAGCGCTCCACCCCGACCACGGCCGCCGCGTCGGCCAGGCGGGCCAGGGTCGGCAGGTCGTGGTCAAAGTACACGGCCTCCCAGGTGTTCAGCACGACCGGGCGGTGCCCGGTGATGGTCGACCAGGAACGGACCCACGGATGCAGCCGAGCCGAGAGCCCGTCCAGCCCGGCAGCCGAGTACACGGCCACCGTCCACGGGGTGGTGTGGCTCGCACCGGGAGCCACTCTCAGCTCGCCGGGAGCCAGCAGCTCGCCGCTGCCGAGCGCCGAGTAGCCCAGCGCGCTGTTCTCGGCCCAGACGTGTTTGTCGCCGCTCCAGGCCAAGTGGGTGGCCCATACCTCGCCGGTGCGGAAGCCGAACCCGGGCGTTCCGGCCGCCATCAGATAGGAGTCGTCGTGGCCGGGGCGGCCGTGACGGGACTCCCGGCTCCACACGCCGTGGCCGAGCGTACTGCGCTGCGGCCGACGCTCGTGGGTCCACAGCCCGGTGAAGTCGAGCAGTTCCCCGGCGCGGTCGGGCACCGGCAGGATGACGTCGAGCGAGCCGAGCTCGAAGGGTGCGGAGGCAGGGTCGTCACCGGTGTTGGTGAGGGTGTGGCGCAGTCGCAGCACACCTTCGACCGAGAGTTCGAGGTCGGTGCGCACGGCCACCCGGGCCGCGGTATCCGTCAGAAAGATCGTCAGGACTTGTGTGCCGGGCAGCGTGCGGCCGGAGGCAGACGGCACGCCCGGACGCACACCGCCCGACTGAACCTCGGTGAGGCGCAGGTCGAGGGCCACGCCGCCGCGCCCACCGGGCCGGAACCCGCTCACGCCCGGACGCCCGCTCCAGCCGGCCGCGAGGGTGGGCAGTAACGAGAGCCGTAGGGGCACGTCGATCGAACTCGGCGAGATGGCCGGCACGGATGCGTCGGCCAGCGTTTCCAGCAGTTCACCGTTCAGGTCACCCAGGTCGGCGCCCCAGTGCACGATGACGGGCACGCCCGTGCCGCGGGCATCCAGCACAAGGCTGGTGCCCGCGGCACGGAGGTAGGGAATCGACACAGTGGAGCTGATGCTACTTGGTGACCGGGATCGACTGAGCCTCGAGAGCGTCGATCGTGCTCTGCTGAGCGCTCGTGAGAGCATCCGTCAGAGTTCCGCTACCGGTGACGGCACCCTTGAAGCCGTCGGAGGTGTCGTTGTAGACCTGCGTCATGGTCGGGCCCCAGATGAAGTCGGGCGAGACATGACCGGATGCCTCGGCGAACACGTCGTAGATGGCCTGGCCTCCGTAGAACTCGATGCCTTCCTTGAGGGCCGGCAGTTCGAGGCCGCTCTTGGCGGCCGGGTACAGGTTGGCCGACTTGTTCAGCATCGTGAGCGCCTCGTCAGAGGTGTTCAGCCACAGCGCGAACTGGGCCGCCTCGTAAGGGTGCTCGGAGCCCTTGAAGACTGCGGTGGACGAGCCACCCCAGTTGCCGGCGGCGTTCTCGCCGGCAGCCCACTGCGGGGAGAGGGCGACGGACCAGTTGCCGGCGGTGTCCGGAGCACCGCTGGCGATGGAGTTCGCACCCCAGGCTGCGGAGTTCCAGGTCCAGTTGGATCCGGTGTTGTAGGCGTTGTTCCACTCGTCGGTCCACGGCGGGTTGGTCGAGACGAGGTCGCGGTCGATCAGGTCCTGCCAGTAGTCGGCGACCTTGACGGACTCGGGGCTGGTCAGGTCGATGGTCCAGTTCTCGCCGTCGTTCTCGAACCAGCTTCCCCCGGCCTGCCAGACGAATCCGGCGAACTGGTTGATGTCGCTCTGCGAGAAGTTGGTGATGTAGCCGCCGGTGGCGCGCACGGCTTCGGCGGCAACCGCGAATTCTTCCCAGGTGGTCGGGATCGCGATGTTGTTGGCGGCGAAGAGGTCGGCACGGTAGAACATCGCCATGGGCCCGGCGTCCTGCGGCACCGCGTAGGCCGCGTCTTCTTCACCGAAGTTGACCTGTCCCCAGGTCCAGTCCACGAAGTCGTCCTTGGCGTCGAGAACACCCTCACAGGCGGCGAGGTCCATCAGGCCGTCCTGCACGCGGAAGTTCGGGAGGGCGTCGTATTCGATCTGGCCGAGGTCGGGCGCGTTGCCCGCCTTGAGCTGGTTGAAGAAGTTCTGGTACGTGCCGCCGTTCCCGTTCGGGCCGGTCTGCACCTTCACCTGAACGTCGGGGTTCTCCTCATTCCAGACTGCGGCGACGTCTTCCATCCCGGGGATCCAGGTGGTGAACGTGAGGTCGACCTTGCCCTCGGAGGGTTCGCAGGCGGCGGCGTCGCCACCGCCGGACGACGTGCTCGAGCCCGACGCACAGCCGGTCAGAACGACCGTTGCTGCGGTGAGCAAGGCGACGGCGGCTGCTCTCTTCTTGATCTGCATTATTCTTCTTTTCTCTTGGGGGTGGGGGTGGTGCAGCTAGGGGGGGTGAGGTCGGCTACTTCACCGAACCGGCGCTGAGGCCGTTTCGCCAGAAGCGCTGGAGGAGCAGGAAGATGATGATCAGCGGGATGATCGACAGCAGGGCGCCGATCAGAACGTAATCGCGCAGCACGGGGATCTGGTTGACCTGCGAGTTCCAGGCGTAGAGGCCGAGCGTGACCGGGAACAGGGTCTCGTCGCGCAGCATGATCAGCGGCAGGAAGAAGTTGTTCCAGATGGCGACGAACTGGAAGAGGAAGACGGTGACCAGGGCCGGCACCATCATCCGCACCGAGACCGTGAAGAAGGTGCGCAGTTCGCCGGCGCCGTCGAGGCGGGCGGCCTCGATCAGTTCGTCGGGAACGCTGGCCGACGCGTAGATGCGGGAGAGGTAGACCCCGAACGGGCTGACCAGGCTGGGCAGGAACACCGACCAGAACGTGTTGGTCAGGCTGATCTGGCTGAAGATCAGGAACAGCGGCAGCGCCAGCGCCGTGGCGGGCACGAGCACCCCGCCGAGCACGACGTTGAAGATCAGTTCGCGTCCCGGGAAGTTGTACTTGGCCAGTGCGTACCCGCACATTCCGGCGATGAGCGTGCCCACGAGGGCGCCGCCACCGGCGTACAGCGCGCTGTTGAGCATCCACTTGAGGTACACGCCGTCGCGGTAGGCCACCAGGTTTCCGATGTTCTCGAACAGGGAGAAGTCGGCGAACCAGAGCGGGTTCGTGCTGTTGAACTGGGATCGGTTCTTCGAGGCCGCGACCAGCAGCCACCAGATCGGCACCAGGAAGTAGAGCGTGAACACGCCCATGACGACCATGGCGCTGACCCGGGCGAACGGGCTCTCGCGCTGGGCGCGCGGTGCCTTCGCCTCGGTTGAACGGATGCCGCGAGCCGGCTTGGCGGGGGTGGTGGGGGTCAGGGTGCTCACTGGGCTTCCTTCCGCTGGGTGAACTTCAGGAACGTGAAGGAGAGGATGAACGTCGCCAGGGCCAGCACAACGGAGAACGCGGCGGCCAGGTTGAAGTTCGGGATCGACGAGGTGGAGTACACCGTCAGGTTCGGGGTGAACGTGCTGGTCACGGCCGAGCTGAAGCTGCGGAAGACCTGCGGTTCGGCGAGCAGCTGCAGGGTGCCGATGATCGAGAAAATGGCGGTCAGGATGATCGCCGGCATGATCAGCGGAATCTTGACCGACCAGGCGATGCGCAGCTGGCCGGCGCCGTCGAGGCGGGCGGCCTCGTAGAGTTCGGTCGGGATCGCCAGCAGCGCGGAGTAGATGATGAGCATGTTGTAGCCCACGAACACCCAGGTGACGACGTTGGCGATGGCCCAGAGCACGAGGTCGGCCGAGAGGAAGTTGATGTTCTCGGTGATGGCGCGAAACGGCGACAGATTGGGTGAGTAGAGGTAGCCCCACATGATCGCGGCGATGACGCCGGGGACCGCGTAGGGGACGAAGAACGCCAGCCGGAAGAATTTCTTGCCGCGCACGAGCGGCGAGTCCAGCAACAGGGCGAACAGCAGCGCGAGACCGAGCATGATCGGCACCTGCACGGCGCCGAAGGCGAGCACCCGGGTGATCGACTCCCAGAACGGCCCATTCTGGAACACCAGGATGTACTGGGTCAGTCCGCCGAAGACCTCGGTGGCCTGGCCGAAGGTGCCCTCGCGCTCGATCACGAGCAATGACTGGTAGATCGCGTAGCCGATCGGGACGAGGTAGAACAGGGCGAACAGGGTGCCGAACGGGAGAACGAACGCGAGGATCGCGCCCGTGTGCTGCACGCGGGGCTTCGCTCCGGGGGCCCTGGCTGGCTTGGCGGCGCGGGGCCTGTTCCGGGCAGCGCTGCCCGGGGCATCCGTCAGGGGAACGGCAGGTGCGCTCATGATGAGGGGTCCTCTCTAATCACGCGGACGGCTCCGGCCGGCACGCGCACGATTCGACCGACGGGTTCGTCGGTGACGAGCTCGTGGCCGGCGGCCGGAAGCTCGACGTCGCCCGAACCGTGGTTGATGATGAACAGATAGCTGTGGGTGGAGCCCACGCGGCGCACGACCTCGATGGCTCCGGTGCGCTCCGGGCCGACCGCGGTGACCCGGGCCTCCTGGGAGATCGTGCGCAAGACGTCCCGCAGGCCGTCGGCCTCCAGCGCGGTGGCCACGTACCAGGCGGTGCCGCCTCCGTGCCGGTTGCGGGTGATGGCGGGGATGCCGGGCAGCGGCCCGTCGATGTAGCAGGCGACGACCTCGGCGGTGTCGACGCGCAGGCGTTCGCTCCACAGGCTCGCGGCGGCGCCGGTGTCGAGAGCGAGAACGTGGCCGGGCAGCAGCGGAGAGAACTCCTCCACCGTGATGCCGAGGATCTCGCGGAACGCGCCGGGGTAACCGCCGGTGCGCACCCGGTCGTCTTCGTCGACGATGCCGCTGAAGAAGGTGATCAGGGCGTGGCCGCCGGCGGCGACGTAGGCGTTGAGATTGTCGGCCTGCGCGTCCGAGACCAGGTAGAGGCACGGGGCGACGACGAGGCGGTAGCCCGAGAGGTCGGCATCCGGGGAGACGATGTCGACCGTGACACCGAGTTCGTGCAAGGCCGTGTAGGCGGCGTGCACCTGGTCGAGGTAGCGCACCGCGTGGGAGGGACGGGATTCACCGTCGCCGGCCCACCAGGATTCCCAGCTGAAGATGATTGCCGCATCCGCGACGACCCGGCTGCCGGTGACCTCGGCAAGACGATCCAGGGTTGCGCCCAGGGCCACGACCTCGCGCCAGAGCACGGTGTCGGTACCGGCGTGGGGCACCAGGGCGGAGTGGAATTTCTCCGACCCCTGCGGGGAGGCGCGCCACTGGAAGAAGCAGATGCCGTCCGCGCCGCGGGCGACGTGGGCGAGGGAGTTGCGGGTCATTTCGCCGGGCGCCTTGGCCAGGTTGTGCGGCTGCCAGTTCACAGCACCGGCGGCCTGTTCCATCAGGAGCCAGGGCTCACCCTGGGCGAGCCCGCGGGTGAGGTCCGCGGCGAAGGCGAGCTCGGTGGCCGGGTCGGCGAGGCGGTGGTCGAGGTAGTGGTCGTTGGCGACGATGTCCATGTCGCCGGCCCAGGACCAGTAGTCAAGGTTGCGGATGTGCGCGGTGACCATGAAGTTGGTGGTCACGGCCACGTTCGAGTGGCGGCGCAGCACCGCGCACTCGCGGCGATAGTAGTCGAGCAATTCGGCGGAGCTGAACCGGTGGAAGTCGAGCACCTGGCCGGGGTTGTGGCTGGACAGCGTGAGCCGCGGGGTGAGGATCTCGGCCCACTGGCCGTATCGCTGGCTCCAGAAGGAGGTACCCCAGGCTGCGTTGAGAGCATCGATGGTGCCGTAACGCGTCTGAAGCCAGAGACGGAACGCGGCGGCGGTGTCGTCGCAGTAACAGAGCGCGTTGTGGCAGCCCAGTTCGTTGGACACGTGCCAGAGGGCGATGGCCGGGTGGTGGCCGTACCGCTCGGCGACCTTTTCGACCAGGGCCAGCGCGTGCTCACGGAACACGGCCGAGCTCGGGCACCAGGCCTGGCGACCGCCGGGGAAACGGGTCGTGCCGTCGTGGGCGACCGGAAGGATCTCGGGGTGAAGTGTGGTCAGCCACGGCGGTGGCGACGAGGTGCCGGTGCCGAGGTTGACCCGGATCCCGTTGGCGTGGAGCAGCTCGATGATCGTGTCGAGGGTGGCGAAGTCGTACTCGCCCGCACGCGGTTCGAGGTGGGACCAGCCGAAGATGTTGATGGCCACCAGGTCGACGCCGGCCTCGCGCATGAGGCGCACGTCCTCGGCCCAGATCTCGGGACCCCACTGCTCCGGGTTGTAGTCACAGCCGTAGGCGATGCCCTCGTGCACGAACGGGTGGGCCGGGGCCGCACCGTTCGAAGTGGCTGCTCGCGAGTTCATGTGCTCCCTGACTGTGGCGTGCACTTCGTGGTGACGACACCGTGGTGACGACTCTGTGCTGACTGTTCTGTGAACGTGCACAGAGTCGGGAGCAAAACTCGCCGCTGGGTTTTCTGTGAACGTACACAGAGTATGTATCCCCCGTCGGTCGTGTCAAGCGCGGAGCGTGTGCGGGAGCGTTACAGTTATCGAATGGTGACAATCCCGTCTCGACGCAAACGCGCGACGATCCACGACGTCGCCGTGGAAGCCGGAGTCTCCCGCGGCACGGTCAGCCGGGTCGTGAACGACGAACCCTACGTCTCGGCGTCGGCCCGCATCGCCATCGAGGCGGCCATCGAGAAGGTCGGCTACGTGCCGAACAACGCCGCCCGAAGCCTGGTCATGCAGCGCTCGGAGGCCGTCGGTTTCATCGTGCACGAGCCGCACTCCCTGTTCCTGGACGACCCCAACATCGGCGGAATCCTACTCGGCGCCAACACCGTGCTCTCCCGCGCCGACTACCAGATGGTCAGCCTGGTCATCGACTCCCAGCGCGACACCGAGCGCGTCGCCCGCTACCTCAGCGGCGGTTTCGTCGACGGGGTCGTCATCGTCTCCGCCCGCCAGGAAGACCCGATCACCCGGGTGATCGAGAAGCTGCGCCTTCCGGCCGCCTTCGTGGGACATCCGCCCGACCTGCGCCAGCTTCCCTTCGTGGGCATCGACAACCGGGCGTCGGCGCGCGCCATCACCGAACGCCTCATGCAGACCGGCCGCACGCGCATCGGCATGATTGCCGCCGCGCTCGACCGAGACTCCGGCGCCGACCGTCTGGCCGGCTTCACGGATGCCCTCGGCGACCGCTTCGACCCGGCTCTCGTGGCCCGCGTTCCGCTGTACACCTTCACCGACGGGGCCCTCGGCATGCGTGCGCTGCTCGAGCGTGACCCGCTCATCGACGGCGTGTTCGCCGCCTCCGATGCGGTCGCGGCCGGAGCCATGGAGGCTCTGCGTCATGCCGGGCGCACCATTCCCGGAGACGTCGGCATCGTCGGCTTCGACGACAGCTCCTGGGCGCTGCGCACCCAACCGCACCTGTCCACCGTGCACCAGCCCGCCTTCGGCCTCGGTGAGCGGGTGGCGGAGTGCGTGCTGGGCCAGTTGCGCGGCGAGGAGCAGCCGGTCGGGGGCATCCTGCTCGAGACTCCGATCGTCTGGCGTGACTCCGCCTGAATCGGAGGTTGGCGGCGCAGGGCTACCGGCAGCAGCGGGCTTCGGGCTGGCCGGAGCACTCCGGCTGCGCGTCTCTCCACCGCGCGTGGCTAACTCCCCCCGCGCGTGGCTAACTCAGGAGAATGCTCGGGCCGGTTAGGGGCATCCGCGTGTTTCCGTGGGCTTTTCGGTGCACGACGGATGCCCGCGCTGGATCTCCTGAGTTAGCCACAGCGCGGGTCGGTGAACGGGCCGGGTGGGCGACGGATGCGGGCTCGCCTGCGGCGGGGCACACTGGAAGCATGGTTCGCAAGCAGGCCGTTGTGCGCGGGATGGTGCAGGGAGTCGGGTTCCGCTACTACACCCAGACCGAGGCGCGCCGACTCGGGCTCGCGGGGCATGTGCGCAACCGCGGGGACGGGGCGGTGGAGGTCGAGCTGGAGGGCGACGCGACAACCGTCTGGGTGATGCTCTCGTGGCTGCAGCACGGCCCGCCGTCGGCCCGGGTCGAGGCGGTCGAGGTCACCACGATTCCGCCGCTCGGCGAGACCGGGTTCCGGATCGGTTTCTGAGCGGAACGGCTGGCTGAGCGGCGGCATCCGGTTGACACCGAGGTCAGCGGGCACCCGACCGGCTGGCGTAGCGTGGGAGCATGTGCGCGCGAGCTGCCGATCCCGCTCGGACGGATCCCCCGAAGCGCGTCCACGCGGCGGCGACGAAATCGGGCGTGCACGCTCTCCCTGCGGCACCCGTTCGCCGGGCCCTCTCCCGAACCTCTCGGACGCCCCCCGTGCACACCGTGCGCCGCGGGTTCGGCATCGGCCGCCTGCTCCTCGCCGGCCTGGGCGTGGTGGCCCTCGCCGGCTACTTCGATTATGTGCTCGGTTTCGCCACGTTCCAGATCTACAACTACTTCAGCTATTTCACCGTGCAGAGCGGCATGGCCGCGATCGTCGCCTTCGCCGCCGCCGCATTCGTCGCATTTCGGCACACGACCGACCCACCCTGGCTGAACTGGTTCCGGTTGCTTGTGACGACCTACATCACCGTCTCCGGGATCGTATTCCTGACCATCGTCATCCAGTCCTCCTCGCTGGACTACACGATCGAGGTGCCCTGGTCGAGCCAGTTGCTGCACTTCTGGATTCCCACGATCGCACTCCTTGACTGGCTGACGGATGCCGGCAAGGCCCGCCTGCCCTGGAAAATCCTGGTCTGGGTTCTCGTGGTGCCCTCGATCTGGGGAGTGTTCACGCTCATCCGCGGGTCGATCGTGGGGTGGTACCCGTATTTCTTCCTCGACCCGGTGCAGGTGCGCGGCCCACTCGAGACCGTGATCTACTGCCTGGTCGCGCTGCTGCTCTTCACCGCGATCGCCGCCGTACTCACGGCCACGTCGCGGCTGCCCCCGCGAGCGCAGGAACGCGAACCTACAGCGGCGTGAAGGTGTATCCGCTGGTCAGGTGCTCGCCCTGGCAGGCGCCGCAGTAGAGCACGCCGGATGCCTGCATCGCGAGAACCCGGGGTGTGCACTGCACGACCTTGGGGCCGCAGCACGGAGAGACCACCAGGTAGGCGCCGGGGGCGGTGGGTTGGTGCCCGCTCAGGCCACGAATGTGGTGAGTGCCTTCACCGGGTTGGTCAGGGTCGAAGTCCAGAAGGACGACGGATTCGAGGTCGATGTCGATGAGGATATCCATGGGAGCACAGCAATCACACGGTCACGCAGAAAAGTGGAGCAGTCGCGGGCGGGGGTGGTGCATCCCGGTGACGACCGCACTGGGATGGCCGGCGGAACGAGCCCGGCCTGGACCGGGGGTATTCACCCGTCAGAATCCGTCGGCAAGGCCAGTCAGGGTAACGACTGGACCTCTGGGCGCTGCACCACGACGGGCTGCGACTGCATGAGAACGTGCCCCCGAATGGGAGCCAGAATTCATCGACTGGACGTTGGCAGGACGATACACCACGAATCTCAGAATTGTGACGGGCCGACAATCGCGAGGGGCTGGCCCGGGCTTCGGGGAGCGGCGTGGTGAGACCTACTCCGGGGTCGGCTTGTCGGTCGGCACGGCCGAGTGGAACGGCTCGAGGCTGCTCAGGGCGGCGGCGAGGAACTCGTCGTCGTCGACCTCCGCGAGGCGCAGAGCGGTCTCCGCCGCCACCAGGCCCACCAGCACCGGTTCGCCGGTGAGCGGAACCATGTTGATCCAGACGCGGAAGTCGTCGTCGCCGCCGACCGTGGACCAGAGCGGGGCATCCGTGTCCCAGAACGGCTCGTCGAATTGCAGCCAGATCTTGTCGAGCGTGCCCATGCCCAGGGCCGATATGGCGCCGCGGTGCGTGAAGGGCAGCGGCGGGTCGAACTCCATCACCGTGGTCTTCAGCACCCCCAGCGGCACGGTGACGACGACCCGGTCGGCGGAGAGCGACTCGCCGGTGCCGAGCCGGAGGCTGGCGCCGGCGTCGCTGTAGGCGATCTTGGTGACCACGCTCGACCCGAGCACGTCGATGCCGTCGCTGAGGTCGGTAAGCAGGGTGGCGAAGCCGCCCAGCACGATTCGGTCCTCGCCGGGGTCGGTGTCGGGGTCGGGGTCGGCCTGACGGTTGGCGTCCGAGTACCAGGAGGACTGCTCCGGAACGGGGGCCCCTGCCTGTGGGTTGAGCACCACCGTGATCTGGTAGTCGAGCCAGTCGGCGTCGGAAACGCCGGTGTCGGCATCCGTCGTCGAGAGCTTGGAGGCCCCCGAATCGGCGAGGGCCTGCGCGATGGACACGTCGGTGGGCTGCTCGGCGGCCCAGGCCAGCGCCGTGGCGACCGCCTGAGCGCCGGTGTCGGGCACCTCCACGACCGTGCCGGCCGCGGTGCGGGCCTCGGGCGGATCGGTGAAGGGAGCCGTGGCGACGCCGCGGTCGGTGAGGTCCTCGTCGAGGGTGGTCTGGCCGGTGCGCCGGACGAAAGCCGCGCCGAGCTCGATCGGGAATGGCCAGTCCTTGTCGGTGACGGTGTCGATGCGGCCGCCGATGCGGTCGCGGGCCTCGACCAGGAACACGTCGAATCCGGCGTCCTGAAGGTCTCGGGCCGCGGTGAGTCCGGCGATTCCGGCGCCGATCACGGCGATGCGCTCCCCCTGGCTCGCCGCTGCGAGCACGTCGCGGGCGGCGCGCTTCCCGGAATCGCGGGCGCCCTGCACCGTGCCCGGTGCGTCGATGGAGGTGGCCTCACCGGCGAAGAACAGGCGGTCGTCGACGGGCTGGCCGAGCGCGGCGCGCTGCTCGGGCGTGGCCCCTACCGCGGGGTAACTGTAGGAGCCGCGGGCGAACGGGTCGGCCGACCAGGATGTGCGGCGCATGGCCGCCGGCTTCGGCACGAGCGAGGGTGTCGACGTCGGCTTGGGCGTGACGGATGCCGTGGGCCGCGGAGTCGGCGTCACGCACGCGGTGAGCGCGACCAGGCTCAGGCCGGAGACCGAGCCAAGCAGAAAGGTTCGTCGTTTCATCGCTGTGTCGGAGCCAGGTATGGCGCCGACGTCCTCCTCTCCGCGCGGGCCGGGCAGTACGACCAAGCTACCTCAGAGCGGGGGGAAGTGGCCGGTCGGGGGATGGGGGTGGGGGGTTGGGGTGCGCGCACGTTACTGCGGAGATTGTCGCGACACGCGGCATCCGGCGCCCTGAAATGCGGCGTGTCACGCAAATCTCCGAGTTTGCGTTCGCCGGTGACGCGCCGGCGGTCCAGCGTGCGTCGGGGGCGGGCGGGGTCCTCGTCAGCACGTCAGCTCACAGCACGTGGGGCGGCAGCAGACAATGGCAGCAGACGATGGCAGCTCACAGCGCGAATCACAGCGCGTCAGGCGAGCGGATGCTGCAGAAAGCCGTCCTCGAGCAGCTCCCGCACGCGCGGGAGCAGGTCCGCGGCGAGTTCGCTCTCATCGACGTCGAGCAGCTGGGCCAGCGCAGCGACGATCGAGCCGACGTCGAGCTCACCGTCCGAGGCGCCGACCAGGGCGGCGAGGCCGGTGTCCAGCGCGATCGACCGGCCGAAGCCGGTGCCCTGATGCAGCGTCAGCAGGGTGGGGTCCTCCTGGCCGGGCCAGTAGTGCCGTTCCTCGGTGACATCGGATGCGACGGCGAGCCGCGCGCGGGCGAGGCCGGCGTCATCCGTGGCCGCGTGCCAGTCGTGGGCGGCGAGGCAAGCGGCAAGATGGCTACCCATGCCTCCCGGATTGTGGCCGAGGGTGCCGGGGAGGCGTTCGAGCCGACGGAAGGTGGGGGTGCCGGCGGCCGGGCGGCGCAGCAGCATGTAGCCGAAGCCGACCTGGCTCACGCCGCGCGCCTCGAAGTCGTCCAGCCAGGCCCCGTAGAGAAGGTCGAAGTCGGCGGTGTCGGCGCGGGTACCGCCGTCGCGGATCCACGTCTCGGCGTAGAGCGTGGGAGCCTGCACCTCGCGTTCGATGATCCAGGCGTCCAGTGCGGCGGCATCCGTGGCCGGCGCGGTCTCCTGCTGGCCCCCGTGCGCACCCTCGGCACCGGCCCCGGCGGCGTGCCCGGCCCCCGCGGCACCCTCGTCCCCGGCGACACCCTCGGCCCCGGGCGTGTGCGAATTCGACGGAGATTCTGCTCCCAGAGGGACCATACGCGCCGAATTCGGGCTGTTTGGGGCAAAATCTCCGTCGAATTCGTCAGGGCGCAGCGGGGCGGAAGCTGGCGATGCAGGGGATGCGACGGGGGCGACGGGAGTGACGGGGGCGACGGGAGCGACGGGGGCGACGGGAGTGACAGGGGCGTCGAGCCAGGCGGCCAGACGCTCGAAGGCATCCTGGTCGGCGTGGTACTCCCAGTTCCCGAGCAGCTGGGCGATGCCGCCGGGGGTGAGATGTTCGGCAGCGCCGCGCACGACCGCCTCGACGAGCGCGTCGCCGACCAGGCCGCCGTCGCGGTATTCGTAGGCCGGCACTCCCGGCACACGCGGGGTGATCACGAACGGAGGGTTGGAGATGATGTGGTCGAAGCGCTCCCCCGCAACCGGTTCGAACAGGCTCCCGAGGCGAAACTCGATATTCCCGATCTCGTTCAGCTCCGCGTTGAGCGCGGCAAGATCCAGGGCTCGCACCGAGATGTCGGTGGCTACCACCCGGTCGGCGTGCCGGGACGCGTGCATGGCCTGGATTCCGCATCCGGTGCCCAGGTCGAGGGCGCTGGCCACCGGGGTCGGGATCAGCAGCCCGGTCAACGTGAGGGATGCCCCACCCACCCCGAGCACATGGCTTTCACCGAGCGGGTGGCCGAGTGCGAGCTCTCCCAGGTCGGACACGATCCACCAGCTCCCGGCGCCATGCGCGTCGACGAAGCTGTAGGGCCGCAGTTCGAGGAGCGGGCGGAGGGTTCCGGCCGCGACGGATGCACCGGAACCAACAGGGCCGACGCTCGGAAGGACATCGGCAACGACACCGGCGTCGACGGATACCACGAGGCCGAGCTCCTCGGCCCCGGCGGCACCCAGCGCGGGGAGGGCGGCATCGAGATCCGCACGGTCGACGGGCAGGCCGAGCACGAACAGGCGAGCCAGTGTGGCGCAGGGTTCGGCGTGCCCCAGCCTCTCCCGGAGACCGTCCAGCCCCCGCAGCGCCGGGACCCGCTGGTTGCGGCGCAACGCGGCATCCGCTTCGATCCCCCACAGGCCGGTGAGGGCCGAGACCGAGAAGTTGGCGGCGGCAAGGTCGGCGCGAAGCCGGTCGATCGGTGCAGAAGTCACCCGTCTATTCAACTGCACGGGCTGCTGCACCGGCTGACGGACCTGCTGCGCTACCGGCGCTCCTCCGCCACGCTGTTACCGCCGTCGACGACGATTGTCTGGCCGGTGACGTATGACGCGCCGGGCGAGGCCAGCCAGGCGATCACGGAGGCCACCTCGGCAGCCGTGCCGCTGCGCCCGACGGGCACGAGCGCGCCCTCGACTGCCTCGCTCTCCAGCTGAGACCCGGTCTCGATCCAGCCCGGTGCGACCGCGTTGGCGGTGATGCCGAGCCAGGCCTCATCCACGGCGAGCGCCCGGGTGAGCCCGGCCAGACCGGCCTTCGCGGCCGCATACGTCAGGTCCCCGCGCGACGCCATCACCGGCCCTGACACGCTGGAGACTGTGACGATGCGCCCCCAGGCCGCCGCGTGCATGAAGCCGATCACGGTGCGCGTGGCGTGGAAGGCGGTCGATAGGTTGATCGCGAGGCCGCGGTCCCACTCGTCCGGCAACGTGGTGCTCACGTCGCCGTGCAGCATCTCGGCGTCGCCGACCGCGACCATGCCCGCGTTGTTCACCAGAATCGTGGGCGCCAGCCCAGCGGTCGCAAGGGAGTCGGCGAGCACCAGTGCGCCGGCCTCGGTGTGCAGGGTGCAGACGATGCCGGATGCCGCGATGCCCCGTTCCGTCAGCTCGGCCGCTCGCTCGTGCACGCGTTCGGTCGTGGCGGTGAGCACGACGTGTGCACCGAGCTCACCCAGCATCCGTGCCGCGGCGAATCCGATCCCGGAGGCGCTGCCGGCCCCGGTGACCAGGGCCGTATGACCGGCGAGGTTCCACGCGTCGGGCAGGGCGAAAGCGAGAGGGACTGGGACACCGACAGAAACAGGGAGTCCGACAACCTCGGGGAGCGTCATGGCGCCATGCTAGCGGCTACCGCGGCACGTCCATCGGGATAGCGGCGAACTCGCGCACGACCAGCCGGGGCGTGACCATCCGGTGCCGGGGTTCGGCCGACTCGGGGGCTCCGTGCACCTTGCCGCCGAACTCTCCTGTGAGCAGTTCGAGCACTCCGGCGGCCACCTCGTCCACTGCTTGGTCGACGCTGGAAAGCCCGATCGCGGCGGCGATGGGGGTGTTGTCGTAGCCGATGACCGGCACACGCTCGGGGTTCGCGATCATCGCCCCAAGGGCGAGCGAGTCGCTCGCGCAGAGCACGGCATCGATCTGGCCGGCGTTCTGCCGCAACTGCTGCATGGCCGCGGTGCCCTGGCTGACGCCGTCAGTGGTGACGATCTCCAGCCCGGCCAAGTCCCGCTCCGAGACGTCGCCGCGTTCGATCATCGCGTCGTACCAGCCTCGTCGGCGATCGTCGCCGGTGCCCGACGGGCTGGGCCAGCCGATGTAGGCGATGCGCCGGGCTCCGGCCTCTTGCTGCGTGCGCGTGGCGGCGTGCAGGCCGGACCAGCCATCCACATCCACCCACAGGTGCTGCGGGTCGTTCATATCGTCGACTCCCCACGGCCGCCCGAAGGTGACGAAGGAGATGCCGTTCTCGATCAGCCATCGGGTGCGTGGGTCGCCGGCGAACGTCGACGTGAGCACAAAACCATCGACGTCCGCTCCGTCGTTCAGGCGCCGGAACTGGATGATCTCGTCTTCGGGGCTCGTGGCCGTGAACAGCAGAACCCGCAGCCCCTGCGCGTCGGCCTGCTCGGTCACGGCGTGCAGAAACCGGTCGAGCACCGAACCGGAGATGCCGTCGATCATCGGATCCAGCCGGATGCCGATGGTCGAGCTGCGCCGCGTGCGCAGCCGGCGGGCGGAGGCGTGCGGCCGGTACCCGAGCTCGGCGATGGCAGCCTCGACCCGCTGGCGGGTGTCGGTGCGCACGATGCCGGGCGAATTCATCACATTCGAGACGGTCTGCCGGGAGACGCCGGCCGCGAGCGCGACATCCGTCACCGTGGGGAACCCACCCATCGCCGCTCCTGCCCCACGCCTTTGCCGGACGCGCCTGCCCCCGTGAATTGAACGATCAAATATTGTTCTGCACAGAATACCGCGTCTCGAGGGATCGCGGAAACACGGTGATTAGATCGATCAAAAAAAAAGTTTGATCGATCAAATAAATTCAGCTATCGTGACCTTTACACAAGCAAACGCGCATCGATGCGCGACTCAAGGAGAAACAAGATGCAACGACGCAACTCCCGCTGGCTGATCGGAACCGGGCTCGCCGTGGCCGGCGCCCTCACCCTCAGCGCGTGCGGTTCCGGATCCGGCTTCGGCGGCGACACCGCCGATTCGGGCGGAGAACTCACGAGCGATTCCACCCAGGGGCTCAACATTCTGATCGGTTCCAGCGGCGACGCCGAGACCGCCTCCGTCAACGCCGCCGTGGCCGCCTGGTCCGAGACCTCTGGCACCGACGCCAAGGTCAGCGTCGCCAGCGACCTCAACCAGCAGCTCGCCCAGGGCTTCGCGGCCCAGAAGCCCGCCGACGTCTTCTACCTGTCGACGGATGCGCTCGCCGGCTATGCCTCGAACGGCTCGCTCCTGGCCTATGGCGACGATCTGGCCAACAAGGACGACTTCTACCCGAGCCTGGTCAGTTCCTTCACGTACGAGGGCGACTTCTACTGCGCGCCGAAGGACTTCTCGACCCTGGGTCTGATCATCAACGACGACCTCTGGGCCCAGGCCGGGCTGACGGATGCCGACATCCCCACCACCTGGGACGAGCTCGCGGCCGTCAGCAAGACGCTCACGACCGACAGCCAGGTCGGCCTCGCCCTCGGCGGCGAATACGCCCGTCTGGGCGCGTTCATGGCCCAGGCCGGCGGCAGCCTGATGAGCGAAGACAACACCGAGGTCACCGCGAACAGCGCGGAGAACGTCGCGGGCCTCGAATACGCGCAGACCCTCCTGAACGACGGAGTGATGAGCTACGCCAGCGAAATCGGTGCCGGCTGGGGTGGCGAGGCGTTCGGCAAGCAGCTCTCGGCCATGACCATCGAGGGCAACTGGATCACAGGCGCGATGAAGAGCGACTTCCCCGACGTCAACTACACGGTCGCGGAGCTGCCTGCAGGCCCGGAGGGCCAGGGTACCCTGCAGTTCACCAACTGCTGGGGCATCGCCGCCGACAGCCCCAACCAGGCCGGCGCGCTCGAGCTCGTCGAACAGCTCACCAGCAAGGACGCCCAGCTCACCTTCTCGGAAGAATTCGGCCCGATGCCTTCTATCAAGTCGGCCGCCGAAGACTGGAAGAGCGCCAACCCCACCCTGGTGGCCTTCCTCGACGGCGCTGACTACGCCACGGGCGTGCCCAATGTGAAGGGCGCCGCTGACGTCACGAGCGACCTGAACGCCCAGCTCGAGTCGCTGAAGACCGGGGACGCGCAGGCGATTCTCGATTCCGTGCAGAACAACCTCGAAGCACTGCTGAAGTAGTCCACCATGTCGACGCCTGCACGCACGGCTCGCCGCTCCGGTATTCGGGGCGGCGAGACCGCCTCGGGGTGGCTCTTCACCGCCCCGATGATCATCCTGCTGGGCTTGTTCCTGGTCATCCCGGTGCTGATGGCCCTCTGGGTCAGCTTCTCCGACTGGAACGGCCGCGGCAGCCCCTTCAGCGGCACAGTATCGTTCGTGGGCCTCGACAACTACTCCGCCCTGGTCGGCGGCGGCGGCCTGGCCGAACAGGACTTCGGCACGGCGCTGCGTAACAACGCCTGGTACGTCCTCCTGGTCGTGCCGGCCCAGACCATGCTGTCGCTGCTGCTGGCCGTGCTGGTCAACCGGCAGATCCTGCGCGGCCGCGGCTTCTTCCGCACCGCGTTCTACTTCCCGTCGGTGACCAGCTCGGTGGCCATCACGGTGCTGTGGCTGTTCCTGTTCAGCGCCAGCGGCGCCGTCAACAAACTGCTGGCGTTCATCGGCGTCAACGGACCGAACTGGTTCAACGACCCCAGTGGCGTGCTGCACAACATCCTCGGAGCGTTCGGCGTCGAGACCGGCCCGGCCGCGCTCACCGGCAACACGTTCCTCGGGATCTCTTTCTGGGAGTGGCTCGCCGGGCCATCCGTGGCCATGAGCGCCTTCATCCTGATGGCCGTGTTCACCACCAGCGGCACGTTCATGCTGCTGTTCATCGCCGCGTTGCAGAACCTCAGCGGCGACGTCGTCGAGGCCGCCATGATGGACGGCGCCAACGGCTGGCAGCGGTTCTGGCGGGTCACCCTCCCCCAGCTGCGGCCGACCCTCTTCACCGTGCTCACCCTCGGCCTGATCGGTGCCTGGCAGGTCTTCGACCAGATTTACACCGGCACCCAGGGTGGACCAGGCAAGACCACGCTCACTCCGGCCTATCTCTCCTATCAGGCCGCCTTCACCAACCAGGCCTGGGGCCAGGGCGCCGCGATCGCTTTCATCCTGTTCGTCATCATCGTGGCCTTTACCCTGTTCCAGCGCGCTCTGCTGGCCGAACGCAAGGTCTCCAACCGGCGGATGCGTCCGTATCTGCCGATTCCGACATCCGGAGGTTCGAAATGAGCACCACGGTGAGAACCCGCGAGCGCACCGTCTCTCCCTCCCGACGTCTGCGCGCCCTGGGCCGGGAACAGTTGCCGAACCGCCAGATCGCCGGCCGATCGCTGCTGTACGCGATCCTGATCGTGCTCGCGATGATCTACATCGCCCCGTTTCTGATTCAGGTCGCCACCTCCTTCAAAACGGATGGCGATGCCGCCAGCAATCCCATATCGCTGCTGCCGCAGACCTGGTCCACGGCCGCGTACGAGAGGTTGTTCCTCAACTCGGACTTCCCGGTCTGGTTCCAGAACTCCGCCATCGTCACCGTCCTCGTCACCCTCGGCCGCGTCTTCTTCAATTCCCTGGCCGGTTACGCCCTCGCGCGGCTGCACTTCCGGGGCCGCACCGTGATCTTCGCGCTGCTCATCGCCGTGATGAGCGTGCCCGGGGTCGTGCTCCTGATCCCGAAGTTCCTGGTCATCAACCAGCTCGGCATCTACGACACCTACGTTGCAATGATCGTGCCGCTGCTCACGGATGCCGCGGGCGTCTTCATCATGAAGAACTTCTTCGAGTCGATTCCGACGAGTGTGGAGGAGCAGGCCCGCATCGACGGGGCCGGCACCTTCCGGGTGTTCTGGTCGATCGTGCTGCCGATGGCCCGGCCAGCCCTGGTGACCATCATCATCCTGTCGTTCCAAGGGTCCTGGAACGAGCTGTCCCACTTCATCGTGGCCACGCAGTCCCCCGAGCTGACGACGCTGACCAAGGGCGTGGCGTCACTGGCCTCCGGGCAGCTCAGCCAGGGCACGCAATACCCGCTCAAGCTGGCCGCGGCGGCGATCATGACCATCCCGGTCGCGGTGATGTTCTTCATCTTCCAGAAACGCATCATGAACACCACCGATGGGGCGGTGAAGGAGTAGTCCTCCTTTCCACCCTTTTCCCCCGTTCCTTCACTACTTCCATTCCTCCCGTTCCTTTTGTTCCTTCCGCAGATCCGCACCACAACCCCTCTGGAGTCGTACCTCGCTTATGTTCTCTCACCCCGTCCAGCCTCTGCTCCATGACTCCGCCATCGTTCTGGCGGCCCCGACCCAGGCGTGGTCGCGGTCCGACGGGCAGACTGACAAACCCATCCACGGCTTGTACCACGCGGACACCCGGATCCTCTCCGGCTGGTCCCTGCTGGTCGGCGGCCGAACCGGCGAAGCGATCGGACACGCCCAGCGCGGCGCGGGAGAGGTCACCTTCACGTCGCTGCTCCGTCACCTCGACGACCGCACCGCCGACCCCCGACTGCGGCTCGAAGTCACCCGCACGGTCACCGCGGGCCGCCTGACCGAACGGATCGAGATCATCTCGGGACTCGAGCAGGCTGTCGACACGACAGTGTCCGTGCGCCTGACGCCCGATTTCGCCGATATGCAGACCGTGAAGGCCGGCCTCGCGGTGGCCGCCGAGCGCGACGCTTTCGGGGGCGTGGACCTGCCCGCGGCACCGGATGTCGGTGTGACGGAGGCGAGCGGGGGCATCCGTCTGTCGACCGACACCGTGGCGGCGCTGGTGGGGGTGAGCGACGACGGGGTGCTGACCGGCTCGACCGCCGAGGCTGACACCGAGGTCACCGGCACCTGGTCGGTCACCGTGCCCGCGAAAAGCAGCGTCACCGTGGAGTGGACCGTCGAGATCGCGCACGCGGCCACCGTGGTGCAGGCCGCAGCGGGGCTGCCTGAGTGGTCCGGGGTGTTGGTGCGCTCCGGCGATGCACGCCTCGGCCGCTGGGTGGCACGTGCGCTCGACGACCTGACCGGTCTGCGGATGGCCACCACGACGAGTCCGGCCGAGCCGTTCCTGGCCGCCGGCGCCCCCTGGTTCTTCACCCTGTTCGGCCGGGATTCCCTGTGGGCGGCGCGCTTCCTGCTGCCGCTCGGCACCGAGATCGCGGGCTCCACGCTGCGCCTGCTCGCGCAGCTGCAGGGCACCAAGAGCGACACCGAGACCGCGGAACAGCCCGGCAAGATCATGCACGAACTGCGCCCCGATGTGTACTCGATGCCCGGCGAGAGCCTGTCGCTGCCGCCGCTGTACTACGGCACCGTCGACGCCACCCCGCTCTGGATCTGCCTGCTGCGCGACGCCTACCGTTGGGGTTTGGCCACCGAAGAGGTCGAGGCTCTGCTGCCTGCCCTCGAAGCGGCCCTCGGCTGGATGCGCGACTTCGGCGACAGCGACGGCGACGGCTTCCTCGAATACGTCGACATCACCGGCCACGGCCTCGCGAACCAGGGCTGGAAGGACTCCGGCGACTCGATCCAGTGGCGCGACGGCAGCCTCGCCGATGGACCGATCGCCCTCTGCGAGGTGCAGGCCTACGCCTACGAGGCCTATATCGGCGGCGCCGAACTGCTCGACGCCTTCGGCAGGGCCGGCGGCGACGCCTGGCGCGCCCGGGCGGCCGCGCTCCAGACCCGGTTCCGGGACTCGTTCTGGATCGACGCGCCCGCCGGCCGCTTTCCGGCCGTCGCCCTCGACGCCTTCAAGCGCCCGGTCGACACCGTGACCAGCAACATCGGCCACCTGCTCGGAACCGGGCTGCTCTCCGCGGAGGAGTCCGCCCTCGTGGCCGCCCGGCTCGTGTCCCCGGAGTTGAACTCCGGCTACGGTCTCCGCACGATGTCGACGGACTCCGTCGGCTACTGGCCGCTGAGCTACCACGGCGGCTCGGTGTGGACCCACGACACCGCGATCGCGATCGCCGGTCTGGGGCGCGCCGGTTTCGGCGCCGAGGCCGGCATCCTGATCGAGGGGCTGCTCGCGGCGGCCGAATCATTCGACTACCGCATGCCGGAACTGCACTCGGGCGACGCGTCCTCCCTGGTTGCCGCCGCGGTTCCCTACCCGGCCGCCTGCCGCCCGCAGGCCTGGTCGGCGGCGGCGGCGGTCTCCGTGCTCGGCACCGTGCTCGGCCTGGAACCCGATCCGGTCACCGGCCAGGTCACCTCCACCCCGATCATCCCCGCGGTCGTCGGCGACGTTGCAGTGCGCGGCCTCCGGACCCCACCGGCCAGCGTCGGCTAGCCGCGGCCCGGCCCGGCCCGGTCGGCCCGGCCGGTGCGGCCCGTCGCGGCCCGGCCTGTGCGGCCCGGCTCTGCGCACACCCAGCTGAGCCTTCCATTTCGTGGCTAACTCAGGAGATTCCACGAGCTGCGGTTCCAGCTCCGCAAAGTTCCGCATGAATCTGCGGGCAGGCCGCGCCGTGCGCTCGTTTCTCCTGAGTTAGCCCCAACGACCTGCCCGACCGGGCCAGCCCCGCCCGGCCCGCACCACCCGGCCGGCCTGGGTCATCCGTCGCCCCGGTGCATAACTCCTACAAATTCTGGTGCGTGCCCGGAACCTCCCAGGCGTTCCGGGCATCCGTACCGCAGCTCCGCCGAATTGGCGGAGTTGTGCACGTACCGACCTGCACCCCGAATCGGGCAGCAGCATCAGCATCCGCGCACACGTTGTGGCCAACCTAGGAAACTCCGGCGAGCGGCGGCCACGCCCGCGCAGATTTCCGAATGTTTGCGCGAAGGGAGGCCCTCGATCGGGGTGAAGCGTCGCCCTGTTCCATCCAGTCGGAACCTGCAGCGGCCAGAGTTGTGTGGGTCGTGCGTGTCCCCCTACGATGACGGGCGTCCCCGACAGGATCGCGATTGGGCCATCAGGGGGGGGTGTTCGAGAAGAAAATGGCAAGAATTGAGTATTATGGGCGGCAGTGCCCGGCTGAGTCGGCCACGTCCCGCTGAGAGGTGGAGAGATCTTCACAAGCGGTTCGCCACCCTTGTAATCGAGCGCGTGACAATCATGCGCGGAAAACGAATGCGCGGGCACGATCTTCCCCGAGAACCGACAGGAACATGACACTCAGCCCAACCCGCTAGCCCAGGTCCGTCGCCGTCCGTATGCTTCAAGAATGACAGACTTCAGCACAGGCGACCGGGTGAGTTGGGCAACGTCTCAGGGGCGAACTCAGGGGGAGGTAATCGAGAAGAAGACGAGCGATTTCGACTTCGCGGGCAAAACGTTCCACGCCTCGAAAGATGACCCTGCGTTTATCGTGAAATCTGAGAAGACGGATGCCGAAGCTGCGCATAAAGCCAGTGCCCTTCGCAAGCTGTCGCCACGTTAGGGACAACTGAGCGCGCGGCCGCCACCAGGTGAAAACGGAGCCGGAGTGCCCCTGGAATGTTGAAGAAATCGTCGGCCCTGGAAAACTCAGGCTTGGCCCGTGGCGAATCTAAATACGGTTTTGAACAACTGAACAAAGGACCAGCGATACCGATTCACGCGGCGGCGCCGGGGTAGGCCTGCACGGTCAAACTCGGCTCAATGTCTCTGACAACCTGCCAAGCGCTGCGAGCGTCGCGTCACCTCAAGCGGTCGAACTCTGGTGTGAGGTCCGGACTATCTCGCATCGTGGGTTGGTCTTCAGGCAGCGTCAGGCCTGCACATCTCCGCGCCATCCACCATCATCGGTTCCCTTCGCCTCGATGAACTCCTTAAAGTTCGTGAGGTCTTTCTTAATGGCGTGATTGTCGATACCGAGAGCGGCCCCGGCTTTCTCAAGCAGCCCTGTCGCCTCCCAGTCAAGTTGTACCGTCACCCGTGTCTCGTTCGCGGCCAACTTATGGAACGTGACAACTCCCGCGTGGTCAACCTGGCCGCCGGTGCTGTTCCAGGCAACACGCTCATCAGGGTGCTGCTCAGTTATCCGAGCCTCAAACACGCGCTCCACGCCGCCGACTTTAACCTTCCACTCGGTGAGAGTGTCGGTCACCTGCGTCACGGATTCAACAAAACTAAGAAACTTTGGAAACTCCTCGAATTTTGTCCACTGGTTGTACGCGACGGTAACGGGAACGTTGACGTCGACAGTCTCGATGGCGTTGGGCATGATGACCTCCTAATGCGAATTCGACGGATGAAATAGTTTCTGCAATCCCATTCACAGTACCGAAGGTTAATCCAAGGGCAACCCCGGGTAAGGAACATCGCCTCCCAGCGTGTACTCGTCAAAGCAAAGTCCCTCGAAACTTCCCGGTCAAGTCAGGCCATCTCTTACCGACGACATCGAGCACCTGCGTGTCCATCTCGGCCTTGATCGCGTCGTTCTGATGGCTCACTCAGCGGGAACAAGATTGGCCCTTGCCTGCGCGGCGCAGTTCACACTCAGTGTTGCCAGGTTGGTGCTGACCACTCCTCCGGCGGCATATCTCGTCGATGAGCCGTCCGATGCTCACACGCTCATTGGGAAGCGGCGCGGAGATCTGCTTTTCGAGGCCGCTTTCGCAGCTTTGGAAGCGGGGCGCCAGACCGTTGACGATGACGGCTTTAACGCCTGGCAACAGGAGTCGGCGCCGGCCGGATACGCAACCTGGGGTCGCAACAGAACGATCCCACGGCGTCAGTCAGCGGAGGACGGGCGCGGGCAATGAGTTGTTTTCCTGCGATGGTCACCAGAAACGATCGCGATAAGGGCACCGATCACCAAGATTATGATCAGCGCCGCATGCGGGCCCAATCGACTGCTGACCCAGCGGGTAGCCCGCGCGAGGCGACGGCCAGACCAGGTCCGCTCGATGGGGACGGTACCGCCGTGCTGCACCAGGGGGGACGATGTCTTTACCGAGCTGATCAGCAGGACTCGAACACTTTCGTGTAACACACACGCCATTCATCGCCGGATCGAAGAGTCGCCGCGCGAAAGTATGGCGGGCCGATCACCTGCGCGTTTTTGACTGAGCGTCGGGGAGATCGTCTCCGCCGGCCATGTTTGAGGGACCTCTCCCCGTCGTCGGGCAGGGGCTGCCCTCGATTCCGGCCGAGGTCGTAATCCGGGCGTCTGCGGCGGATTGGGCAGGGCAAAAACAACGAGAACTGGGAGCAGCGAACGCGGTCCGTGTGGTTGGGTCCCCTGATAGAGTCAGCCGACGTATGGGCGTTTGCTCATCATGCAGGCAAACCCGGCGCGAGCCGGGGACGCAAAGCCACGGGGACACACGCTGTCAGCCGGGCTACCGAACAGCAAAGGCCACGCGCATGCTCATGGAAGCTGGGCCGCCCTCGCCCGAGGAGGCGACTGTTGCCGTTGAAGAGCTCTCGGCTGTCTCGCGGCGCAACAATGTAACGGTGAGTGGTAACCCGAACGGACGTGCGATCGTGTTCGCACACGGCTTCGGGTGTAACCAAAGCGCATGGCGACTGGTCACCCCGGCCTTTCTCGCGGACTACAAGGTCATCGTGTTCGACCACGTTGGAGCAGGCAGTTCCGACGCATCTGCCTACAGTCTCTGGAAATACGACTCGTTGCTCGGGTACGCGGACGACCTGCTCGAGATCCTTGATGAGCTGGACGTGACCGACGTGGTGTACGTCGGTCACTCTGTCAGCGCGATGATTGGTGTGCTCGCCGCGAACCGTGACCCGTCCCGCTTCGGCGCTCTCGTCCTGATCACCCCATCCCCTCGATACATCAATGCGCCGGGCTACGAGGGCGGATTCGAGGTCGAGGACATCAACTCAATGTTGGATGATCTGGATTCGAACTATTTCGGCTGGTCGTCGGTCATGGCACCACTGATGATGGGCAACCCGGACCGACCGGAGCTAGGAGATGAGCTGACGGAGAACTTCTGCAGCACCGACCCGACGATCGCCCGCCATTTCGCTCGTGTCACGTTCCTTTCCGACAACCGGGAGGACCTCCCCCTGGTCACCAGGCCGACTCTGATCCTGGAATGCACCGCCGACATCGTCGCTCCCGCCGCCGTGGGGCGCTACGTTCACCAACAGATAGCAGGCAGTACCCTGGTCACTCTCACAGCCACCGGCCACATCCCTAACCTGTCGGCACCCGACGCTCTAACGGATGCCATTCTTGCCTACCTGAAATGACTGACGGTGGCGAACGTGGGGTCGAGGGCATATTCGAGGACCTCTACGAGCACGCGCCGTGCGGGCACCTCTCCACAACGATCGACGGCATCATCATCCGAGTCAATAAGACTCTGCTGAAGTGGACAGGGTATCAGCGCGAAGAGCTCGTCGGCCAGCCGTTCGTCTCGTTTCTCCGACCCGGCAGCCAGTTGATGTTCGAGACTCGATATCTCCCGGTGCTCCACCTGCGAGGTGAAGTGAAAGAGGTGGCGGTGTCGTTCCGGCACGCGAACGGCACCGCGCTGCCAATGATGGTCAACAGCACTGTGACCACCGATGAAAATGGGGAACCCGTCACCATCCGGACGGCCGTCTTCGATGCCAGCGAACGCCAGGAATACGAGCGAGAGCTCCTCGCCTCCCAACGCAAGGCGGAGGCGTCGGAAACTCGGATCAGGGTGCTGCAGAACGCATCGAAAGTGTTGACCGGAGCCACTACCGACACCGCGCTGGCGTATCAGCTGACGAAGATCATCCGTGAGGCATTCGCTGCGTCTAACGTCTCGATGTACCTCCTGAGCGCTGAGGGGAAGCTGGACCTGACATCGGGAAATCCGGCGCTGGGACTGCTCGATCTGTCCGGCGACGGACCAGCCACGGTACTGGCCCGCACCGAGGACACGATGATTCTTTCGCGCGCTGATCCCATGGCCAAGTCATCAGGGCTCGCCGAAGTGATGCGAAGCGCCCAGGTGGAGACACTCGTGTCCGTGCCGTTGTCGGAAGAAGCATCTCCGCTCGGTGTCCTGATCAGTTCCTTCGCACGTTCAAGAAGTTTCGAAGCGGACGACATCGGGCTGTACGAAGCACTCGCACGTCAGTCCGCCCAGGTGCTGACGCGCATCCATCTCCACCAACGACTCGAACGACTAACACTCATCGACCAGCTCACGGGCCTTGCCTCCCGTCGCCTCATTCAACAACGCCTCAGCGACGCGGTGACCCTCTCACGACTCAACCGCCGTTCGATAGCACTTCTCCTCATCGATCTCGACGGTTTCAAACTCATCAACGATGAACTGGGACATGCCACCGGTGACAGCGTGCTCAGCGAGATCGGCGCCAGACTGTCGTCGGTCGTCCGTCACGGCGACCTCGTAGGCCGACTCGGCGGGGACGAGTTCGTGGTCCTTTGCGAGGACGTGAAACCCGAAGAGGTGGACCGTGTCGTCGAACGACTCCATGCCGCCCTCCGCGAGCCGCTCACCGGGCGCGCGAGCCAGAAACGGGTCACCGGGAGTATCGGCACCATCCTGTATCTCGGCGGAGTCCCGGATCACATCCCTCCCGACCTGATACTCGAACAAGCCGATGAGGCGATGTACCGGTCCAAGCGCGCGGGGAAGAACCAGGACACCACCGTCATAGTCGGAGACATCTCGCCCGCGGAGAACCACCCGATCCTCTAGTCGGCGACACGGTGTGCTCATCAGAGCTCGATCCCGTCACCCGGGCCTGTCCCGCCCTCGTCCACCCCTGTCAGTGTCAGGGCACCTCCAAGAGCCATGCCAGCGAGTGTCAAGGAATGAAGAAACCGACGATATCTGACGTCAGTTCTAGACTCCGACCTGACGTCCAGCTGGGGTGCACTCCAACGAGGCGTGTTCATCGGGCGCCCCCCTGATCACCACCATCTCGCCCTGAGTACTTCAATATTAACGTTTACATGCGATTGATGAAGCATGAAATCTCGTGACGTGCTTCGTACCGCGCAGGATCTTGCCTCCTCACAGTGACGTTTGGTGACCACACCGCAGGCCCGTCGTCTTGGTGCTACTGCCGCTCAGCTGGCCAGGTTCTCGGAGCACGGCGCCCTGGTGCGGCTGCAGCATGGCCTGTATGTGGTTGCCGGTGTCCCCGCAGCCCGAGGAATCGATTTGCCCCGCGCCATGCACCTGCCATCCCCGTCCTGGACCACCGGTTACAAAGCAGAAATGCGACAATTCTCAGCAATCCCCCAGGCCTGTCACGACTTCGACGCCGCACTCGAATTCACTGCAGCATGCCTGAACCCGCTCCTGAACGGCGAGATCATCTCCGGTTCATGGGACGCCCAAACAAGACTGTGGCGGGACTCCACACCAACATCCCCCTAGCCGGTATCTCTCGGTGCGGCTGACCAGAGACCGGGCCGCCCGGCGGCGGCGAGCTACAGCCAGCGCATGGTGAAGGCGCGGGCGAGCACGGCGCTGGCGGGCGGCGCCGCGAGGGCGCGCACGAGGCCGTTCCGCGCGCGCAAGCGAAGCCCCTGCACGGGTCCGCCCATCGCCATGTTGAAGTCGGCCTGCCGGGCGGCCATCCGAGCGCTGCGCCGGCGGCGGCGGTCGTAATCCCCGAGCACGCCTGAAGCGGCCTCCGGATCCCGCAGCGCCCGTTCCAGCGCCGGGGCCAGCTGCAACGCGTCGAGCCAGCCGAGGTTCATGCCCTGCCCGCCGATCGGGCTGATCTGGTGCGCCGCGTCGCCGATGAGCACGACCCGTCCCGCTACAAGACTCGTGGCGAGGCGCTGCTGCACCGAGAAGGCGCTGGCCGCCGCGGTCGTCGGAGGCAGCTGCGTGCCGGTGCGGGCACGGATGAGCGCAGCCAGGTCGTCGGACGTCGCATCCGTCTGCAGGGTCGGGGTCATGGCCACCCAGCGGCGCCGGCCTCCCGGCAACGGGAACGACTCGACCACACCACCCCGCTCGAAGAAGAGCACGGCCTCCCCGGGATGCTCCCCCGTGTCGGGGTAGTCGCTCATCAGGTACGTCTCGCCGCCGGTGCGCGCGGTGCAGCGGATGCCGAGTAGGTCGCGCACGAGACTGCGGGCGCCATCGGCGGCGACCACGTAGCGAGCCTCGAGAATCTCGCCGCCCGTCCCGACCGTCCCGACCCCCTCGACCGTCCCACTCGTCCCGCCTGGCTTCACCGTCTCGACTGTCGTAGCCGTCTCGACCGCGACCCGATCACCGCGCTCCGACACCCCGGTCACCGTTACGCCGCCGCGCAGCCGGCCGGGCGCGAGTTCGGCGAAGCGCGCGCGCAGCACGGCCTCGGTCTCGAACTGAGGCAGAGAGATCACGCTTTGCATCCGGTCGACGGTTTCGGTGAACGCCAGCCGGCCCAGCGTGCGCCCGTCCGAGCGCACCACGCCGCCGCGGATGCGCACCGCCCGGGCCAGCACCTCCTCCGCCACACCCAGTTGATCCAGTGCCCGCAACGACGGCGGGTGGATGCCGATGGCCCGGGATCGCAGCGACGGCTTGCCGCGCTGCTCGATCACCTCCACGTCGACACCGCGCACCGCCAGCAGTCCGGCGAGCAGGATGCCCACCGGTCCCCCGCCGACCACGATCACATCCCGAACCCGTGCCTCGCTGTCGTTCGCCTGCCCCCGCTCGTGCACGTGCGCGCCTTCCGGTTCCCCCGATCGAGAGCGCCCGTTGCGCCGGTCCCTCCTGACCGGAAAGGACACGCTCGCCGACGCCGTGTCAGCAAGAACCGACCCAGACGCCGACACGGCCGACGCGAGCCCGGCAGACGCCGGTCCGGCCGGCACCTCCCGGCGCAGCACGAGGCGCGACGGATGCTCCCGCGTCACCTGCCACCCGGGCGGCACCACCTCGCGCAGCTCGGCCGCCGTAAAACTGCGGCGAATGGAGGTGAGCCCGTCGTCGCGGATGAACGACCGGCGAAAGAGCGGCCAGGTGCCGAGCCCGAAGCCGAGGTACGCGAACCGGCTTCGTTCGATGTCGGCGTGCAGCACCCGGTGCGCGGCGAGCCGTTCCGAATCGGCGAGCAGTCCGCCGAGCTGTTCGCCGGTGAGGTGGTGCAGCACATGGTTGGAGACGACGACGTCGAACCGGCGTCTTTCTGCGACGAGATCGGAACTGAGCGCCCGCCGAAACGTCAGTCCGGGCAGAGGGGGCAGGCTCGTCGCGTAGGCGTGCGCGCGGGCATCCGGGTCAACGGCCGTGATGCGCAGGCGCAGGCCGTCCCGGGCGGCCCAGCGGGCCAGCGCCCGCGCCACGTCGCCGCCGCCGCAGCCGACGTCGAGCAGGGTGTTCTCCCGGGTTTTCGACAGCAATGGCCGGATGTCGCGCCGGTACATCCCGCGCCACCCCGACACCACGGCGTTCACAAACCGGAAGTTCGCGTAGGTGCTGGCAAGTTTGTCGGGGTCGCAGTCGGGGTCGTCCATGAGCTCGACGGCGTCACTCGCGCGCCGGCGCAGCGACGGAACGCGCAACGACGAGACGCCCAGGAAGGGTCGACTCCGCGACGATCGGCGCGCCGAAGCGAAATGCATCGACGGGATGCCCACTTCCGCTACCCGGCGGTGACGGTCATCAGCCCGGATTCGACCGTGAGCCCCGGGCCGAACGCCATCGCGCAGACCCGCTCGCCGTCATCCGTGGCCGGGGAGTCGAGGATGGCCTTGAGCACGAACAGGATCGTCGCGCTGCTCATGTTGCCGAAGCTGCGGAGAGTCTCCCGCGAGGGCACGAGCTGCGCCTCGCTGAGCCCGAGTTTCGCCTCGGTCTTGTCCAGGATGCTGCGCCCGCCCGGGTGGATCGCCCAGTGCGCTATCGCGGTGGCCGGTGTGGTGACCAGGACGACGTCAACCGGGGCGACCAGGGTTGCGACCGACCCGGCCGAGACACCCTCCGACACTCCGGCAGGCAGGAGCGGCGGCACCCTGGAAGGCACCAGCGCCGGCGCCAACACTGCGCTGAGCGCGACGTCCCGCGCGAAGAGGGGCGCCAGCGCCCCCTCGATGTGCTGGTCGATGATGTGCGGCACGTAGGTGCTGAGGATCATCTCGAACCCTTCGTCGCCGATCTTCCAGGCCATGTCCCCCTCTCCGATAGGCGTGATCACGGTCTCGAACAGGTCGAGGTTGAGGGCCTTCTCACCCGCAGCGGGGGCGCGGGAGCTGACGATCCCGGCCGCAGCTCCATCCGAGAACAGCGAGGAGGCGACGATCGTGTCCGGGTCGTCCGAGGTGCGCAGGTGCAGCGAACACAGCTCGGCGCTGACGACGAGCACGACGGCGTTCGGGTCGGCGTCGACGAACTGCTTCGCCGTGCGTAGGGCGGGCATCGACGCGTAGCAGCCCATGAAGCCGAGGTGGTAGCGCTGGGTCGCGGGGTTCAGGCCCAGCTCGCGCACGAGCATATAGTCGGGTCCCGGAGCGTAGAACCCGGTGCACGACACGGTCACCACATGCGTGATGTCCGAGGCCTCGATGCCGGGGCACGCCTCGAGGGCCCGCCGCCCGGCCTCGACGAACAGCTTCGTCGCCTCCACGATGTAGAGCTCGTTGCGCACCCGGGTGCTCGGCTTGAGCAGCTGCTGCGTGGCGGCGTCGAAGAACTGGGGATCGGACGACGCGCCGTCGAGGGTGAGCTCGTCGATGACGGTGTGCCGGGTGTCGATCCCGGACAGGTTGAACGACGCGGTCACCAGGCGCTGGGCCAGGCGACTGAGTCCCGGCTGGGCGGCGAAGACGTCGCGCACCTGATCCTGGATCAGTACTGTCGGGGGGACCACGGTCTGGAGCGCTCTAAGAGTGACGGACATAGCCCCAGTGTTACACGTGGGCACGGCCCGGCACACCCCCGTAAATGCCGTCAGATCAGGGCAGCGGGGCGAACAGACGGATGCCCGTGAGCCCGATCCCGAGCCCCGCGGCAACGATCGCGGTGACGCCGCCGATGTACGCGACGAGGGTTCCCGGGGTATCGCCGAACGCGCGGAAGTACGTGACCAGGAACGCGGCGACCGCGACCGCGGCGAAGGGGATCAGGATGCGTCGCTGCAGGCGGTCGACTCTGGGCGGGCGGGCGTTCTTCCCGCCGCGCGGCGCAGCGCCCATCGACCACGGGCCGCGGGTCAGCACCAGGCCGGCCACGCAACCCCAGACCGCCACGACGAGCAGGGCCGCGATGACATCGCTGGGCCGGTGCCAACCGTTCGCCAGCGTGGCGACCCCGGCCAGGATGGCGAAGCCGGAACCGCCGAGGGCGGCGAGGCCGCGCGTGCGGGGACTCGCGACCAGGAAAACGGCGAGCGCGGATGCCGCCGCCACCGTTGTGTGTCCCGAGGGGAACGAATTGCCGTCGTAGCCCTCCACCCCGAGGTCCGGCCGGGTCAGGAGCATGATCTTCAGCAGCTGAGTGCTCAGCACGGCGGCCAACGCTACCCCGCTGGCCACGATCAGGGTCCTGACGTTGCGCCGAACGACGGTCACCACCCCGGTGAGCAGAAGTCCCGCGATGACGGAGACCAGCGGAACGGCATCCAGCAGCTCCTGCGCGAGCGGGGTGACGCTGCGGCGTCCGAACTCCGCGCCGTCGAAGGCAAGCTGGTCCATGGCTTGGCCGGAGAGGGTGCGCACGAAGTAGAGGTAGAGCCCGGCGAACAGGATGATTGCAACGAACGCCCCCACCAGGTAGCGAACGGGGCTGATCGACGAAGAGGTGCGCACGCTCTAGCTTCGCACGCGGCGGCGCGGTTGACTCCGTTCGGTATCGGCGTAGCTTCTGAAAGATGGTCGGGAAAAAGCTGGGGCAGGCACGGGTCGCCCGAAATTCGCGCAGAAAGAGCGAAGCACAGATCGGCGGTTTCACGGGTCTGGAGGGAGACTTCGAGGCGGAACGGCGTCGCGCCACGGAGGCCGCCCACGAGCACACCGGGCCCTACGAGGACGACAGCTTCGACAAGTCGGTCTTCCCCGATTCGACCTCGGGTCTGACCCATCCCTAGGTGAGCCACCTCGTCCGAGCAGCCGTTGCCGGTGCACGAGGGCACGAAGAAGACCACGTCCTGATCTCGCGGTGACGACGGGCCCGGAAGTGAAACCTCCGGGCCCGTCAGTGTGTTCGCGCTCCATTCACCTAAGGTTCAGCCCATGCTGCTTAAATAATCAGAGTAGAGTCGGCGAACTCAACGAAGAGTCCTTAGCCCCAACGAATGGATGCTCCGTGAACATTCGAACGGCCGAATACCCCAGGCCGGATCATTTTCTGCTCCACCTCAGCGACACCCACCTGCTTGCGAACGGCGGTCGCCTGTACGATCAGGTCGACAGCACCGCCCATCTCGCGCAGCTGTTCGCGGAGGTCGAAGCCTCCTCCGGTCGACCCGACGCCATCATCATCACGGGCGACCTGGCCGACAAGGGCGAACCGGATGCCTACCGGGCCGCTCAACGGATCGTCGAGCCAGCCGCGGCGCGGCTCGGTGCCCGCGTCTTCTGGGTGATGGGCAACCACGACGATCGGGCGGCATTCCGCACCACGCTGCTGAACGAGCCGGCGACCACAGAGCCGATAGACCATGTCGACTACATCGGCGGCCTGCGCCTGATCACGCTCGACACCTCCGTTCCCGGCCACCACCACGGCGCCGTGACCGACGACCAACTGCGCTGGCTGGCCGGTCAGCTGAGCGTTCCAGCGCCGGACGGCACCATTCTGGCCATGCACCACCCGCCCGTGCCGAGCGTGCTCGACCTGGCCGTGTCGGTCGAGTTGCGCGGCCAGGCCCGTCTGGCACAGGTGTTGCGCGGCTCGGATGTGCGCAGCATCCTCGCCGGGCACCTGCACTACTCCTCGACCGCGACGTTCGCGGGCATTCCGGTGTCGGTGGCGTCAGCCACCTGCTACACCCAGGATCTGAATGTGCCGGTCGGCGGCACGCGCGGCCGCGACGGGGCACGCACCTTCAACCTCGTGCACGTGTTCGCGGACACGGTGCTGCACTCGGTCGTTCCGCTGGGCGACTACCCGGCGCTGGACTACATCGACGCGACGGAGAGCGCGCGCCGGCTCGCCGGCGACGGCATCCGGATCATGCCCGCGGGTACTCTGCCAGCGTTCCGCGAACCCCCGATGACCACACCGATCCCGGTTCTGCACTAGACGGCGGCGTGTGCCCGGCCTGGCCGGGAACGAGCTGGTTCTCGCGTTCCCAGGGGGCGACGATCGGGAAATAACGTTCGAGGAAGTCGGTCACGGCAGCGCGGCGAACCTCGTCGGAGATCTCCGGGTTGCTGCCGTCGTTGAGGCAGAACATGTCCTGGTCGCGGCGCTTGCGCAGGGCGTTCATCTGACGCAGCGCCAGCTTGAGCGTGGTTTCGATGTACAGCGAGCGCGCCTGGGTCTGCTCGACCGCCCGCCCCGTCATCAGCGCGTAGTAGTGGTACAGCGAGTTCGTGACCGAGATATCGGTCGCGGAGCGGAACTGGCTGGCCGCGGTGCGGGCGAAATCGTCGGGGAACTCCGCTTCGAGTTCCTGCATCACAGTCCTGCGGAGCGGCGCCGCCGTGTGCTCGAGGTGCCGCGTGGTGACCTTGCCGAAGCGATCACGCAGCAGGGCGCGGTTGACCCGGGCGCCGTTCTCGAACCCACTGCGGCTAATGTTGTTCTCGCCGAGGCCGATCCGGGTGGATGCCTCGATGAACTTGGTCACGCCGCCCGGCGAGAAGAACAGCTCCGGTCCGACCGGGCGGCCGAAAAACATGTCGTCGTTGGAATAGAGGAAATGCTCGGCCAGTCCGGGGATGCGGTGCAGCTGACTCTCCACGGCGTGCGAGTTGTGCGTGGGCAGAACACTCAGGTCGGGGAAGAAATCCTCGCTGCGCATGATGGTGACGCGCGGGTGCTCAGCCAGCCACACCGGGGCCGGCGAATCCGTGGCGATGAAGATGCGGCGCACCCAGGGCGCGAACATGTAGACGCTGCGGAGGGCGTACTTGAGCTCGTCGATCTGGCGGAAACGGGCATCCGAATCGTCGCCGTCACCGACGACATAGGCCTGCATGCGCTTGGCCCGTTCACGCTGGAAATCACTGGACGAGCCGTCGACCCAGGAGAAGACCATGTCGATGTCGAAACTGACGTCGCTGGCGAGGTCGTCGAACATGTGTTGCAGGGTGCGCCAGGTGCGCCCGAAGAGGTCGATCGTGGTCTCGCGGGCCTCCGCACGCGGCAGACGTGCCCGCATCAGCGAGTTCTCGACGGGCGCGACGATCTCATCGTCGCCGAAGTGCCAGAGCTCGAACTGGAAGGCCGTCTCGGCGCCGTAGCGCAGGCGGCCGATCGGCTCGATGCGCGGTCGGTAGACCCGGAAGACGGATGACTCACGCAGCGTCGTCAGGGCGCCGTCCGCCAGGAGCAGGGCCGGGGTCAGATTCCCGTCGAGGGGCTTGGCGTAGAAGGGTTCGTTCGCGAAAGCCTCCGCAAGGATGCGGGTGAGGTTCTTGCGGCGTTTGCGGTCGACCGCGATCACCGGGCGGTCCCCGTCGCCGCGCACGAGCAGGAAGTCGATGCCGGCCCGTTCGAGCGCGTCGCGGACCGCGAGGAGGTCCTTGACCATCGACTCGTGGGGGGTGAAGTGACCGTTGATCAGGTTGATCTCGCCCTTGCGCACGACCACGTCATCACGGTCGAAACGGCGGGTGCGCGGGTCGGGTGAGAGCAGCACGAGCTCGGGTTCCTGACTCAGCGTCAGCACGGGCAGGTTGTCTGCCGGTTCGTTCGAGGAGCGACGCTCGGTTTCCGGGCGATCGAACGTGGCCATGGTCCTCCTCGAGAAGAATTGGGAACGCTCATTCACGAGGCAACCACACGCAGTGCCGGGGAGAGTGCGTCCGTTGATGCCGGACAGCAACGACCGGTTCAGAGACCGGAGCGAAGCAGCCGGCGGAACGCGGTGGCGCCGCTCCTATTCTACGTCTTCTGCGTCCCCCGCTCGCCGCGGTGACGGGACCGCCCGGTGATCGCGGTCGAGCTTGTGCGCAGGCTCTCCTCGTCGTGGCCGACGGCTGTCAGCCAGGAGGTACCGAACGCCAGGCGGGAGTACCCGATCGCGCCGACGACCATGCTGGACGCGGTCGCCAGGAGTCCGGCCCCGATGGTGATTTCGGGGACCATCGCCGGAGTCCGTCCGGTCGTCGGCGCCGACCGGTGAGGTCGGCTGGTATGAGGTCACCGGCTTGAGGATACCGGCTTGAAGTCACCGGCTTGAGGTCACTGCGGAGGCCGGACGGCCGGCGCGATTTCCGCTCAGGTGCCGGGTCAGGCGGACGGGTCAGGCCTTGTCGATCAGATAGTCGGCCAGGATCCGGGCGTGGTTCACCATCGGGTCCCGAGCACCGTAGAGCAGCGTGGTTGTCGTTCGCGTCTCCTCGTCGCGGGCGATGAGCGTGCGGAGTTCCTGCACGGCCGCCGTCGTCTCGGGCGCGGTGTCGAGTTCGGCCCGGTAGCGCACCGCGAACTCGTCCAGCCGGGCCCGGTCGTGGTTCCACCACCGGCGCAGGTCCGGGCTGGGCGCGATCTGCTTGAGCCAGGCGTCGAGCCGGGCTCCCTCCTTCGAGACGCCGCGCGGCCACAGCCGGTCGACCAGAACCCGGGTCCCGTCGGTCGCGGAAAGTTCGTCGTAGACCCGCTTGATCTGTATACCCATCTGTCCATTCTGTTCCCGGCGCGGCCACCGGCCGACCAGTCTCCGTCCGGTCAGGCCATCGGCAGGTCGGCCGGATCGGTGATGGGCAGGCGGCAGACGAAGTCACGGCAGAGGTAGGCCGTCGGCAGACCCTGGTGTGCGACCCGGTCGCGGAACAGTTCGAAGCCGGCGTCGGCGAAGGCCTGCGCCTGGACCTCGGTGACGGATGCGACGAGCCCGCTCCCGCGTCGGCGCACCGCGTCGAGCAGTGCGGCGGGTTGCCCGGGGGCGGCCCCGTCCGGCCCTGCCCCCGGCCCGACCACGTCCGCCCCGACCACCACGAGTTGTTCCACGGGGCCGGTCAGAATGCCGGACAGTCGCAGGGCCGCCCCGAAGGCGAGCGGGCGTTCGAGCGCGCGCTCGGCCAGGGCCGCCATCGCGGCAACCGCGGCCGCGCGGTACCGGTCGTCGCCGGTCAGCAGGTAGAGCAGGTTCGCCGCCTCTGCGGTCGCCGTGATCCCGGACGGATAGGCCCCCTCCGACGGGTCGACGTCCAGGGCGAGTCCCTGCGCGGCAAGCACCGGGTCGGGCCCGTCGGGAGCGCGAAACGGCATCCCGCCGGCGTTAGTGCCGAGAGTGACAGTGCCGGCGGTGGCGGCGTCGGTGGGAGCACTGGTGCCGGGAGTGCCGGTGCTAGGGATGTCGGCGGCGGGCGGTACCGTTTTGGCATCCGTTCCCCCCAGCGTGCCGTCGATGAGCCGGCGCGCGGCCGCGGCATAGCGCACCTCGCCCGTGGCCAGAGCAAGCTCGAGGAGACCCTGTGCACACATCCCGAAGTCCTCCAGGGTGGCCTGAGCGGCAGACGTGCGCCCCGCGATGGAGGCCCGCACGAGGCTTCCGTCCCGGCGCAGGTGACGCGTGAGCAGGTAGTCGGCGGCCCTCGCGGCCGCCGTCGTGAGGTCAGGATCAGCGAGGGCGAACCCGGCGCGGGCCAGGGCTCTGATGGCAAGGCCGTTCCAGCCGGTGAGCACCTTTTCATCGAGCGCGGGAGGCTCCTCCTGCAGCCGGGCGTCCTCGTCCAGGGTGTAGTAGACGCCTTCGACGCGGCGACCGGCAACGGTGCTCTCGGAGTCCTGCGCGCTGGCGAACCCGCCGCCGGGCAGGCGCAGCACGGTCGTGAGGAACCCGGCGACACCCTCGGCGACCGTCTGCGCCCATTTCTCGCCGGTGAGCTGCCAGGCCTGGGTGTAGAGGTCGAGCAGCTGCGCGTTGTCGTAGAGCATCCGCTCGTAGTGCGGGTCGCTCCAGTCCCGGTTCACGGCGTAACGGAAGAAACCGCCCTCCACCGGGTCGCGCAGGGGCGAGGCACCCATGCGCTTCAGGGTGCGCAGGGCGAGGGCCTGCGCTTCCGGAGCCTGGCCCACGGCGCCCGGCCGGCCGAGCAGAAACCCCAGCACCGGCGCTACGGGAAACTTGGGCGCGCCACCGAATCCGCCGAAGCGGGGGTCTTCCAGGCCCACGAGTTCGACCTGGACCCGGTCGAGCGCGGCGGGGCTCGGTAGCGCTCCGCCGGCACCCCGCTGCACGGCGGCGGCCGCGAGCGCCTCGGCGACGAGGGACGCGCTTGCGGTGACCTCGGCGCGGCGGTTCGTCCAGGCATCCGTCACCGCTTCGAGCACCTGCCGGAACGACGGATGCCCCGGCAACGGCAGCGGCGGAAAGTAGGTGCCGGCGTAGAAGGCCTGCCCGTCGGGGGTGACGAACACGTTGAGCGGCCAGCCGAGCCCGCCCACGAAGGCGCTGGCCGCGGCGAGGTAGCTGGCGTCGACCTCGGGATGCTCCTCCCGGTCGACCTTGATGCTCACGAAGTGCCCGTTCAGGTAATCGGCGAGTTCCGGGTCGCTAAAGCTCTCCCGGGCCATGACGTGGCACCAGTGGCAGGTCGAGTAGCCGATCGAGACGAGCACGGGCAGATCGCGCAGCCGAGCCTCCACGAAGGCCTCCGAACCCCAGCCGTACCAGGCAACGGGATTGTCGGCGTGCGAGCGCAGATAGGGGCTGATTGCGTCGACGAGGTGGTTGGACATGCCTCCATTGTGCCGCTGTCCCCGGCCGGACGCTCCCTGCATCTTTCTTCAACGAACCTGAGCGGAGCAGGTCAGGGCAGGTCAGAGCCGGGCGGCCGCCAGGTCGACGGCGAGGGTTCTGCGGGCGCGGCGCTGCACGCGCATCCAGACGAAGAAGCCGGCGAGGGTGAACGCGCCGTAGAAGATGTAGAGGATGGCCGAGGCGTAGTAGCCGGCGCTGAGCAGCAACGGCACCCCGACGATGTCGACCACCACCCAGATCAGCCAGAACTCGGTCCAGCCCTTCGCCATGCCGTACGTGGCCAGCAACGAGCCGGTGAAGATCCAGGCATCGGCCCAGACGGGCTCGAACGAGCCGAGCGCACGGAAGACCGGCGTGAGCACCAGGGTGCCCGCGACGAGCCCGAGTCCGAGCAGGATGCGCGCGCGAGCACCGGCCCAGTGCGGGGCCACGGCAGCCTGCGCGCTCCCCCGACGATGGGTGGACCACTGGACCCAGCCGAAGATCGACACGACGATGAACATGATCTGCCGCCCGGCCTGGCCGAGCAGATTGATCGGGTTGGGCGTGCCGAACACGGCGCCGAGGAACACCGTGAACAGCAGCACGTTGCCCGCGATTCCGATCGGCCAGGCCCACACCTTACGGCGCATCCCGCCGACGGCGCTCAGGATGCCGAAGGCGTTGCCGATGATCTCGCGCCAGAGAATGGTCTGGGTTCCGATCTGCAGCTGTGCGTCGAAAAGCCACTCGATCGGGTTCATCCGTCATCTTCCTCGCCGGGCGGTTCCCGCCCTCCCCAACCTAACCCTCCTCCCGGGCCGTTATTCCCAGTGGCGGCAGGGCAAAGCGAGACGGCGCGAGGCGGAGCGCGTCAGTTCACGTCGTCGGGCTGCGCGCTCACTCGGCCGGCGGACTCGGCTCGGCCCACTCACTTCCGAGGTGCAAGTGGCACAGCTCGGGACCCACGAACGGGCGCAGCCCGACCTGGTCCGGGTCGTGGCCGAGCTCGCGGGCGACCCCGCGCACGAGGCCCAGGTGCACCGAGCAGATGACGTCGGGGGCGTCCCGCGCATCGGCGCGAAACGGGCAGGCCAGCAGGGTGATCAGCGGGGCGGAAACGTCGGCGACACCGTCGGAGTCACCGTCGGAGGCACCGGCGTCCGCCGCGGACTCGGCTTCCGCAGCCGGAGCCGGCTCCACCGCCGAAACCAGCTCCGGATCGAAGCCGAGCCGGTCGAGGATACTCAGCAGCGGCGCGATGCCCTCTGCGGCGCTCCCCCGCAGCTCGTCGGCGTAGCTCTCGGCCCAGGTCTCACCGGCGCGGATCGCCCGGGCCCGCCCGCTGTCGGCGTCCTCGGCGAGCGCGGTGGCCAGCACCCGGCTCAAATCGTGCTGGGCACCGCCTTCCCGGGCGGCGGGTCCAGCGGTGAAGAGGATTCGCGGGCGGCCACGCGTTCCCGCGCGCCCGACGGCGCGCCGGATCAGGTCGGCGTTCTCGAGCTGATCGAGATGGAACCGGGCGGTCGTCACGTGCAGCCCGATGCGCGCCGCGACCGCGGCGGCGTCGAGCGGGGTGGCCGATCCCATCAGGAGGTCGAGCACTTGGCGGCGCGCGTCGGAGGCAAGGGCGGCGTGCCGGTCCCCCGTCCCTTCGTCGTTGATCATTCTTTGATGCTAACATCGTGCGGTTAAAAACGCGCCGGTACAGCCACAGCCGTCGGGCCGATCACCAGGCGAACCCGGGCAGCATCCGTCGTTCACCGCGAGGTCATACGATGGAAGGCTCATGATCCCCGTCGAAGTCACCTTCCCGCCCGAGCTTCCGGTCAGCCAGCGCCGGGAGGACATCGCGCGCGCCATCCGTGACAACCAGGTGGTCATCGTCGCCGGCGCGACGGGTTCCGGAAAGACCACCCAGCTGCCGAAGATCTGCCTCGAGCTGGGCCGGGAGAACATCGGCCACACGCAGCCCCGCCGTCTCGCCGCGCGCACGATCGCTGAACGCATCGCCGAGGAGCTCGGACAGGAGGTCGGCCAGACGGTCGGCTACCAGGTGCGGTTCACCGACCAGGTCGGCCCGGACACCCGCATCAAGCTGATGACCGACGGCATCCTGCTCAACGAGATGCATCGCGACCGTCTGCTGCGAAAGTACGACACGATCATCATCGACGAGGCGCACGAGCGCAGCCTCAACATTGACTTCCTGCTCGGCTACCTGCGGCAGCTGCTGCCGCAGCGCCCCGACCTCAAGCTCATCATCACGTCCGCGACGATCGACCCGCAGAGCTTCGCCGAGCATTTCGCCACGCCCGACGGCACGCCGGCCCCGATCATCGAGGTCTCCGGGCGAACCTACCCGGTGGAGATCCGCTACCGGCCGTTGGTCGCCGAGGTGATGGACGGGGACGACGACGACACGACGGATGCCGCGCCCACGGTGGACAGGGACTACATCGAGGGAATCTCCGCCGCGCTCGATGAACTCGAACGGGAGTCCAGCGGCGACGTTCTGGTGTTCCTCAGCGGTGAGACCGAGATTCGGGACGCCGCGGACGCCCTGCAGGGCAAGTACGCCTCCTCGGGGCGCACCAGCCCCACCGAGATCCTGCCGCTGTACGGGCGGCTCTCCTCCGCCGACCAGCACAAGGTGTTCCAGCCGTCGAAGGTCGCCGGCGTGCGACGCCGCATCGTGCTGGCGACAAACGTGGCCGAGACCAGCCTGACCGTGCCGGGCATCCGCTACGTCATCGACGCCGGGACCGCCCGGATCAGCCGGTACAGCGTGCGCTCGAAGGTCCAGCGGCTGCCGATCGAGGCCATCTCGCAGGCCTCCGCGAACCAGCGCTCGGGCCGAAGCGGCCGCACCAGCGACGGTATCGCCATTCGCCTCTATTCGGAGGAGGACTTCACCCGCCGGCCCGAGTACACCGAGCCGGAGGTACTGCGCACGAACCTGGCCGCGGTCATCCTGCAGATGATCTCGCTGGGCCTCGGCGACATCGCCGCGTTCCCGTTCCTCACCCCGCCCGACTCGCGCGGCATCAAGGACGGCCTCGACCTGCTCGCCGAGCTCGGCGCGGTGGCTGCGCTCACCGCCGGCCACAAATCCGGCATCTCCAAGCCCGGTATCTCCAAGCCCGGCATCTCCACACTGACCCGCATCGGCCAGCAGCTCGCAAAGCTGCCCATCGATCCTCGGTTCGGACGAATGGTGATCGAGTCGAAGACGCAGGCGGTGAGCCGCGAGGTGATGGTGATCGTCTCTGGGCTCACCATCCAGGACCCGCGCGAACGGCCCCTCGAGCGCCGCGCGCAGGCCGACCAGCAGCACGCCCGGTTCACCGACCCGACGAGCGACTTCCTGAGCCTGCTGAACCTCTGGAACTACCTCGAGACGCAGCAGAAGGAGCTCGGTTCCAGCGCCTTCCGACGCCTCTGCAAGAACGAGTTCCTCAACTATCTGCGCGTGCGCGAATGGCAGGACGTGTACAAGCAGTTGCGCCAGATGGCCAAGCCGCTCGGTCTCCACATCGGGGATCCCAGCGTGAATCCCGATGGGATCCACCGTTCGCTCCTCGCCGGTCTGCTTTCCCACATCGGTCTCAAGGACACCGCCAAGAAGGACTACATCGGCGCGCGCCAGCAGCGTTTCGTGATCTTCCCGGGCTCGGCGCTGGCGAAGAAGCAACCGAACGCCGTGATGAGCGCGGAACTGGTCGAGACCAGCCGCCTGTTCGCCCGGATGAACGCGGTCGTCGACCCCGCGTGGGCCGAGCCGCTCGCCGGCGACCTCTGCAAGCGCAGCTACTCCGAGCCGCACTGGGAGAAGAAGCAGGGCGCGGTCGTCGCCTACGAGCGGGTCACCCTGTACGGGGTGCCGATCGTGCCGCGCCGCCGGATCCAGTTTTCCCGGGTCGACCCGGCGTACGCTCGCGACCTCTTCATCCGGCACGCGCTCGTCGAGGGCGAATGGGACCTTGACCGAATCGACCAGCGCGTCACGGCCTTCGACCGGGCGAACACGAGCCTGCGCAAGGAACTCGCCGAACTCGAGGAGCGCACGCGGCGCCGCGACATCCTGTTCGACGACGAGGCCGTGTTCGAGTTCTACCAGAAACGCATTCCGGCCGACGTATGCTCGTCGCGCACGTTCGAAACCTGGTGGCGCCAGGCGCGCACCCAGACGCCCGATCTGCTCACGATGACCGCCGAGGCACTGGTGCCCGAGGACGCGCCGGAGATCGACGAGGCCGTGTTCCCGCCGATCTGGCGCCAGGGCGACCAGAAGTTCGCGCTCGGCTACCGGTTCGAGCCCGGTGCGGACGACGACGGCGTGACCGTGCAGATCCCGCTGGCTCTGCTCGCGAGGCTCTCTCCCACCGGCTTCGACTGGCAGGTACCGGGCCTGCGCGCCGACCTGGTGACCGCACTGATCAAGTCGCTGCCAAAGAGCATCCGTCGCAACGTGGTGCCGGCGGGGGACTGGGCCAAGCGACTGTTGAACGAGTTGCCGCCGGCGCCGGGTGAGGTCTCGGTCGGGGTGTCGGGCCTGGGCGAAGCCACCCGCGGCTCCATGTTCGACCGCGACGATGTCCCCTTCACCGAGACGCTCGCCGCCCTGATCCAGAAGCTCACCTACGTGTCCGTGAAGGCGAACGACTTCGAGCTGGTCCGGGTTCCGGCCCACCTTCGCATGACGTTCCGTGTCGTGGACGAACGCGGTCGCCCGAGCGCCTCCGGCAAGGACCTGCTGGAGCTGCAGCGCCGGCTCGGCACCCAGGCCCGCGAGAGCGTGGCCGCGGCATCCGCTGCCACCCCCACCAACGCGATCGAGCGCTCCGGCCTCACCACCTGGGACTTCCCCGAGCTGCCCAGGTTCCTCGACACCAAACAGGGCGACAACACCATCCGCGGTTACCCGACCCTCGTCGACGAGGGCACCTCGGTGGCGATCCGCATGATGAGCACGGAGGCCGAACAGGCCCGCACCCTGCCCGGCGGGGTGCGCCGACTGCTGCTACTCGCCACGCCCTCCCCGGTGGCCTACGTGCAGCAGCACCTCACGGGGGCCGAGAAGCTCAGCCTGGCCACCAGCCCGTACCGCAGCACCCAGGCGCTGTTTGACGACTGCCTCGCGGCGAGCGTCGACGACGTGCTGTTCCGGGTGAAGCCGGGCGGTCAGGTGTTCATGCGCGCCGAGTTCGACACCATCCGCGACCGGGTGTCCGGCGTGGTGATGGACTCCATGTTCGACACGGTGGGCCTCGTCGCCCGCATCCTCGCCGCCGCGCGCGTCGCCGACAAGGCGCTCAAAGCCTCCACCAGCATGGCCCTGCTGCCGGCCCTGACGGATGCCCGCGCGCAGCTGGCCGGGCTCGTCTACCCCGGTTTCGTGAGCGCCACCGGCCTCGTGCAGCTGCGGCACCTGCCACGCTACTTGGCCGGCATCACCGCCCGCATCGTGAAGCTCGGCGACAATCCCAGCCGCGACCGGGTCTGGATGAACGAGAGCCAGGCAGCCACCGGACGGTTCGAGGATGCCGGCGGCAGGATCCCCTTGCAGGCGAACGCGGCCGCCAATCTGGTGCGCGGGCGCTGGCTGATCGAGGAGCTGCGGATCAGCCTCTTCGCCCAGGAGCTCAAGGCCGCCGAGCCCGTGTCCCTGCAGCGGATCCACAAGGCCCTGACCGGCTGAGGTCTCCGTCGTTCTCGGTATCCGGCACCGCTGCGCTGGATCATCGGTAGCCCACCTGCCCGAAGTCAGCGTTGAGATGGTCCTCCCAACGATCCCTCATCGATACGGTTCCGGGCGGGGCTCCTAGCGGGGCTCCATTAGGAGGCGTATATAACTACGATATATCTCTAGTTTTTTCTAGGCTAGCATGGTTTATTTGTTCACAATGAGGTAAACTCGGGTTTGTGATCAACCTCCTGGAACACCCCGAAGCGGATGCCGCGCACGGCCTGTCCGCGGCGGCTCGGGCGGTCGCGGAGCTGCATGCTCTCGCGGCGGGGCTCGGGGAATCCCTGCGGTGTTCGGCGGTGCGCGGTCTCGACGACGACGGCCTGCTGCAGGTGACCGCGGCGGTCGAGGTCCTCGGCCGGCGAGTCTACGCGCTGCGGGTGGCGGCCGCGGCGGAGGTCGCCGACCGGTGCCGGCCCGAGCTCGGCACCGGGCAGCTCTCGGCGAAGCGGGGCTGCCGCACCGCCGGAGAACTACTCGAGCGCCTGACGCTCGTCTCCGGGCCGACCGCGGGGCGACGGATGCGGTTGGGCAGGCAGCTGCGCACCGGCCGTTCCCTGGGTGGCGAACCGCTGCCGCCCACCTTCCTCGCCA
>NZ_SOFT01000008.1:0-11648 GCF_004402645.1 Cryobacterium sp. TMT2-42-4 | reverse complement strand
GCACTGACCGAACCTGTCGTGTTCCGGGTCGACCCGGCCGACCCCGCGCCCGAACGTGATGACGTGCCGAACGAGTTCGCCGAACGCGGCGTTCTTGCATGGGCAGATACCTTCGCGAGCGTCTGATCGACCGCGTCGTCACAACGTTGGCTGACACCTATCCCACCTTCGCAAACAGTGACGACGAGTGGATGACGAGCGGGATCCCCACCACGCCGTTCGGCGTGATCGTCTCCACGGCACTGTCCGGCTGCTGATCGCCGTTAGGGCCCACAAAGTGACCCCTAACGTGCCCCGCGCACCGCGTACCGCGTACCGGTGCATCGTCACTCCTTGGTCGAACGAATCCTGTTCCAAGAGGTCGAGCTCGAGAGGCTGGTCGAGAGCGTCCAAGAGCTGCCGGTCGGCTCCGAGCACGACAGGGTGCGTGAACAGCCAGAGCTCGTCGAGCAGGTGAGCCCGCATCAGCTGGGTGGCGAGGTTCGCGCCACCGATGCCGATTTCTCCGTCCGTCTCCTGCCGCAGCACGGCGAGCTGTTCGATCGCGTTGTCGTCGCCGATGATGCGCGTGTTGTGTTCGGCCGTGGTGCGCGTGCGCGAAACGAGCACCTTGGGTTTGTCCGTCCAGATCTCGCCGTACTCGCGCAGGAAGCCCGGAAGGGATTCGTCTGTGCGAGCGTTCGGCCAGAACGGATCCATCATCTCGTAGACTTTGCGGCCCTGAACCATCATCGCCAGCGCCCGCGCGCGAGCGTTGAATTCGCGATGCAGCGGCTCGCCCAGGCGGATCCAACTTGGCCCTCCGATGTCACCGTGCTCACCCACCTCGCGCTCGATGAAGAGATCAAGCGAGACATTCATCCAGTAAACGAACCGGCCGGCCATGACCACTCCCTTCGCCGAGCCACGATTGCAGGGGCGCCTACACGCTAGCTTTTTGAATTAGCGCTGGCCGGGCTCGGCACCACCCTACAACTCGCCCCCGGCTCCACGGTGACCGCCTTTAATGGTCCGCAAGTCGGACCTCGACGGACGCAGATTCAGCGCCAAGTCGCGAAGATTCCGAAGTCTCGGGGGAGTGGTGTTGGGGAACCCTCAGTGGGCGCATCGGCCTCGCTAGGCGCTCAGGAGTGACCGGATCTGGTTGAGCTCTCCCGCGTGAGCAGCAAATTGTACGTCAAGGTCGTATCGGGTCTGGAGGTTCATCCAAAATCGGTCCGTTGTGCCGAGTGCTCGTGCCAGCCGAAGGGCGGTGTCCGGGCTGATACCTCGTTTGCCATGAACGATCTCGTTGATGCGGCGCGGGGGCACGGCGATCGCCTGGGCAAGACGGTATTGGCTGATGCCAAGCGGAGTGAGGAATTCTTCGAGAAGAATCTCGCCGGGGTGAATGGGCTCGTGTGCGGCAGTCACAATATCTCCTCAGTGATAGTGGGTGATTTCGACATCTATTGGCCCAGCGGGTGTCCACGTGAAGCAGATGCGCCATTGGTCGTTGACTCGGATGCTGTGTTGGCCGTTTCGGTTGCCCTGCAGCTGTTCGAGACGGTTGCCCGGTGGAACGCGCAGGTCATTGATGGTTTCAGCGGCGTCGAGTATCAGTAGCTTTCGGTTCGCGATTCGCTGCAAGTCGGGGCCAACCTTGCGCACATGGACCCGCTGCCAGACGCGCTCAGTGTCGTTTTCTGCGAACGTCTGGATCACACGATTAGCATAACGCTCAGCGTTATTACCGTCAATCGTTATCAATTCCATACAGGGCACGAGGACGCCCGCGACACCAATGGCAGGCAGAGGCAACCGCGCCGCCCCGTGGCTCAACAACGCTGTGCGGCGGACTGCCAGATCTGTGCCATCGAATCTGCCGCGGGGCAGGTGTTCGGCCCGGCCCTTACTTCTGGTCCTCGAGTAGGCGTTCAGAGCCCATCACTTACCCATCAGAATCGTTCTTGGCCGACCGAAATCGACCGGTTAGAATTGGCGTCAGTGAACCGCCCGGTTCCCTGTAAGCACAAGGGAATCCGCGAGTCTTCCGAGTCATTCGGCGAAGGGTGGATGGCGGCTCAGTCATCTCTGGACGGGCTAGTTCTTCGAGCACCTAGGCAACGTCGGCGGCGATGGCGGGTTTGGAGATGTAGAACTCGCGGGTGATGGCGGGGGATGAGTGGCCGAGCTGCTGGGACGCTGTTTGGGTGTCGACCCGCTCCGAGATCAGGGTCGCCACCGTCTTGCGGACCGTGTGCGGTGACCCAGTCCAGCCCGGTGTCCTGGCGAATTTGCCGCCACCGGCGCGTCGACCTCGTCGATGAGGGGGCGAGCTGTCCTCCGACCTCGAGCAACACGCCCTCGGCGTCGAGGGTATGAACACGAACGAGAAATCTCCTTCCTCCCCGTCTCCCGCGTCCCCGTCCCTCGAGGCGTGGGGTTGGAGGCGACGATGGACATCGGCCAGCTGGTCTCCTCCCTTGGGATTCCGGTCTTGACGGTCTGAGACTGGCTCGTCCACGGCAGGGGACCGGCCGCGGCAAGCATCTGCGTAGAAGCGGCCAAAAGCCGGGGACGGTTCACTTTGTCCGTCGCGGTACTGATGATGCCGATTTGGCGGTCGTGGATCTGCGGTCTTACGCTTTCGCGCAATCCTTGGCTCTGGCGCAGGCACCACGTTCGGCGCATACTTCGGTCAATCACGACCTGGAGGTAATTGATGGACAGCATCCGTGTAGTCACCCCTGGTGCGCACGTGCCCAAATGGGCCCTTCGAAGCTCGTTTAGCCCCGACACGACGATTTCCACACACGCCACCCAAAGCGACGCGATCGCCGCAGGCCGCAAGAGCCTCACCCCAGGGGGCGGTCTGATCAGAGTATGTGGTCTGGATGGGCAACTGCGGAGCAATATTCGCGCTCCGGCACAACAGCAACAGGATACGGGCCCCTTGCCAGATAGCGCGCCGAGCAAATCGTCGGCCGACCCCGGGCCGCCACTCGTCGCTGGAGCAAATATTGCGTTCTCGGTGTTGGCCAATGCCAGCGGGGAGACACACGACGCTAACGAAGACGGCCGCGACGACGGTGAAGCAGCACTGACGAGCCTGCTCGACACAAGGGACGGGAGTCCCGCGAACCTCTTTTTCAAAGGGACGGGCCAGGGCATCAATTTGACACTGAGCGTCGTGCTGCCAGCCCTGGCCGCGTTCGGCGTCGTCTACTTGCAGGGAGCGGAAACGCTTGGAGCAACATACTGGACGGTCTACCTCGCGACTATCGCCTGGTCCGGTGGAATTTCGGTCGCCACCTTCGTCGGAATTCTTGGCCCAGTCGGATGGAGTGCGGGTCACTATCTGGCCACAATCGGCGGAGGCTTCGGGGTTTCCAGCGTGCTTGCCGGTGTCGTCGGAGGACCGACGATAGCGACGCCCACGGCGTTGGCCTCGCCCGAGCTGTACCGGATCTTCGCGCCGATCCCGAAGAATCGAGAGGGGTTCCTCGCGATAGCGTTCATGCTGCTCGCGATTGTCATCTGGTACGTGGCAGTCGCAGGCGTCGCCACCTATGGGCTTCTGGGATTGTTCCTTGGCGCAGTAGTCGGGGTAGCGATTGGGTGGCAGGCCGCTCACCGTGTCAAGACCACCCTGATGAGGCAGGCGCAGCTACCCGGTGCTTCGCCGAGTTAGCGCAGGTCGCTTGGGCGAAAGGACCTTAGCCAAAGAATCCTGCGGTGGCCGGCTCGCTCATCGACTCGACTCCGAGTACCCGCCGACTAATCGGTGACCTTCGGGTGATTCGCCCTGACCGGTCAGCCGCGGCGGCCGAGCAGCTCGTGTGCGGTGCCGGCATCCCCCCGAACCGAGATCGCCCCTCCACTCGGTACCGTGACCACTGCGCCGAGCCACGAGTACCGGTCGTCACTTGCTGCGTTGCCAGATTGGCGACAACATTCGTTTCTGGGTCGCTAGTTGCTCCGGGACGGTCCCAGTTCTGGAGCCGGCGGGGCTGCGGGCACCGGTGGCAGTCCTAGATGAAAGATGTCATCCAGTATGTCGAATGCCCGTGGTTGGAGTATTTCCCCGGGGAAGTACTCCTCGAACAATTCCTCCGCCTCGTCCGCGGAATTGATGCCGACCAGAGCAAGCAGGACCGCGATGTCGTCGTCATCGCGGCCGGGCCTGGAGGCCTTGAGCTTCATGGCGAGCAGACACTCAGGTGAGGCCACCCACACGGACACACATTCATCGTCGTAGAGGGATTCCCAGCCGGGGTCCTTCGCGATGGGGATGTATGTTTCCGCGTGGGTGTTCAGCCAGTCGCCACCCCACCCTCGGTCGTCGGCGATCTCGAGGGCGTACTCCAGTGCTCGGGCAGAGGGATGGATCTTCGCGTCGATATCGTCGGTGAGGCCACGATCAGGGATGTATCGAAGGGACAATGCGGCGCCTCCAATGAGATACACAGCGGTGCTCTGACCGTCGCCATGCAGACGTTGGACAAGGTCGTGGAGGCCGTCGATCAGGTCGGCTCGGCCAAGACGGTTAGCGCTCTGCGGCATTCTTAGACACTCGCCAGGACGGACTTGTCTAGCGCTATGTTGCGACGGGAGAACTCTGCCGGCACGTTCTCATCCCGAATCGTCCTCGTGTAGGCGCTGCCTGAAAGGATCGTTCGCTGTGGCACGGCACGACTGGGGGACTCAACCCACTGAGGGATAGGGAGTCCATCCCGTCGAAGCCAGTACTCGGAGACCGCTGCCAGGGCGGCGTCCCACAGCACGGAACCAGTCGGCTCAGGCTCGTTCGCTGCAAGGACGACACGCGTGACGCCGTCTTCAGCCGCCAAATTGTCACTGAACTGGATGAAGCTTCGAAACGCGGACGGCACATCACCACTCGTGAGTTCGTCGCGGATTGCAGCACCAGCTTCTAAAGACCCTGCTCGGCGGGTAGGCACCACGCCCAGGCGGTTGCCGGTGGCGAGCAGCAGCTTGTCCAGTGTTGCTGCGCTTGGCTCACGCCTCCCATTCTCGATGTGCGAGAGAGCCGGCACAGAGGTTTGGGCGCGCTTAGCGACGACCCCTTGCGACAGTCCCTGGGTGCGACGAATTGAGCGAAGGAAAAGCGATGATGCGGTCATAATCTCACCTCATAAGTTTACGTATCCGATAATAGCACCGCAGTCGTCTGCGTAGACAACGCAATGCCCTCGTTGAAGACATGTTCGCGGCAACGCGGTGGGCCGAAGACTATGCGACCGGGCGCGCCGAGGTCGAGGAGCTTGCCGCCGAACCCGTCGAGCCGACATGCGTCATCTGACCCGGCGAACGCCTAACCAGAACGATCGCCGTGGACGCGGGAGATGTTCACATGAACACGTCTTGGCCCGGCAGCGATGTCGAAATGTCGCCCTGATCGCGCACGGCCATTTCCTGCGCATTCTCACCGCCGTGTACCTGAGGATGGCCCCTCGATTCGGTGCTCAAATCACCCTGGATGCTGGATCAGTCGCCCTGCTCAGCTTCTACCGTGAGCAGCCGGCCATCTTGTCGTGGAACTACGGAGCCGAACTGCCCTTGGTGCCCTCAGAGTCCTAAGTTGCGACACAAGGTGCTGAAGGACTTGGGATCGCGGTGCCGACCGCGACGGTTCAAACGGTCATCATTTACTAATCACATTCATCTCGATTCGACCCAATTAGACGAAGTACAATTGGGGGCAGTGAACCGCCCGGTTCCCTGTACGCACAAGGGAATCCGCGAGTTTGCGAGATATTCGGCGAAGACAGAATTAAGGCCTGAGCCTTCAAGGGGTCGCAGGTTCTAATCCTGTCAGCCCGGCCGAAGGGTGCTCCCGAGGTCGTGTTGTCGGTTGTCCATCTCAAGGATGAGCACCATCTCGTGTTGCGCGGAGCGGTCGCCCTCGACGGCTCGGGCGTCGGAGCGCCCTACGACTTCACGTGGGCGTTTGTCCTTCAACCTCGAACCGACGGGTCGACGCGGCATGTCGTTCGCGAGCGGTACGCGTACCTCACCGACTGGGCCAAGGTGCACGTAAAGCCGATCGAGATGGTGAGCTTCCTCATGACCGAGCGTATGCTCCGGGGCATCCGGGACCGTGCGGAGCATTCTCCCTCGCGCACCACCTTACGGTCGCCGAACCATCGTTGATCGATTTTTATTGAGATCTCTGTTCCTGGCGATACTGGGAAGGGGACGGGACGACCCCGTTGCTGATGAAGCCGGGAGAGAGTTAGAGGTCACTCGCTCCCGCTTCTGGCATCCGACCGCGGCGACGCTACTGTTTGTCGCTGGCCTGGGTACGCGGTTTTGATCNCAGAACCTGTCGGCCTCCGCGATGGTGGCGCTGCATCGTCGCTTGGAAGTCATCGTGTCTTGCTGGAGAAATCGTTCGGGTCGAGACCGGCGATTCGACGCGCATGGTCTTGGAGTGCTTCTTCGCTCACAGTGTGTCCAGCATCTGCGAATCGTTCACGCAGCGCGTCGAGGACTTGGTGTTCGCTGTGGCCGGCGAGGTCAGCTTCCTCCTGTGCGAGAATCCCCGCCACCTTGTCCTCGTCCGATTGAGAATGCTGGTCTTGGATCGGTTCATTCTGTGTGCCGTCACCATTCATGCTGCTCCTCCGATCTCAAGGGTTCTGTTAGCAAGCCTAACGTTCAGAGTGAGACGCGGACAGGCTTTAGCGTGAAGCGGTCGACGTGGACCCGGATGTGCTGCGGGCGGCCGAGTTCGACTTCGCCGGCCCGAGCGTCGCCTTCGAACGCGTCGACGAAGCTGTGGCGGACCACCGCGCTGCGGAAGGGACGAAGTGGATGACCGGCCTCGGTCCCGACCTGGACAGGGTTTTATCTGCCGGGCTCCTGGATGCCATCAGCGGATTCCTCAACGATTTCGGGGCGGCCGCGCCCCTGCCTGCGCTGATCTGCGCGCTGGGGTTCGAATACGACGCGGTCTCGGTCAGGCCGAGCCGCTCCACGGCGCGGGCACGATGACCCACAGCACGACGGCTGGCTCGCCGCCCTCGACCTGCCAGGTGTGCGGCTCTCGACCGGGGAAGGTCAGTGCGTCGCCGGCGTGGACGGCCACGGTGCGACCGGCGAATCGCACGGTGAGTGATCCCGAGACGACGTGGAGCGCTTCGACGTCGCAGTTGATCGTGTACAGATCGGTCCCGCCGTGCGCGTCCGGCTCGAGTTCTGATCGCAGCAGCTGAACCCGCTCCTCGCCGCGCGGCGACATCAGTCGCTCGTCGGCGTGCACTCCGCCCAAGTTGATCCGCGGAGCGTCGGCGTACGCGACATGGTGAACGTCGGGCTCGGCGAAGAGCGCTCCGACGGGCAACGAGAGCACCTGACACAACTGGACAAGCGTTGCCACGCTCGGTGACGTCTCGTCGCGCTCGACCCGGCTGAGGAAGCCCTTGCTGAGGCCCGTCGTCTGAGCGACCTGGGCGAGTGACATGCCCTGAGCGGTGCGCGCGGAGCGCAGCTTGGCGCCGATGGGTGTCGCGGTGCCTTCGGCGGTGGGGTGGATGGCGCGCACAGTTCCTCCTCGAAGCTGCTCACACATTCGTCCTTGACGATCTGCACGGGGCAGCGTAGGGTAGCGCTGAAGTTGTCTATAGCGTACCGAAAGTTGTCAAATATGCAACCGTTCAGCAAAGATGCTACGGATGAGCCCCGCGGGCCGGTGGACGCGAGTGTCGTGCCCCGGTTTGCCGGAATCGCGACCTTTGCGCGACTCCCGCGGCTCGACGAGGTCGAGCGGGCAGACATCGCGATCGTCGGGATTCCCTTCGACAGCGGAGTGAGCTACCGACCCGGTGCTCGGTTCGGCCCCGCGCATGTGCGCGAGGCCTCGCGCCTACTGCGACCGTACAACCCTGCGCAGGACGTCTTCCCGTTCGACGCCCAGCAGGTCGCCGACGCCGGCGACATCGCCGCGAACCCGTTCGACATCGCTGCTGCCGTGGCCGAGATCGAGGCGGGCGCGCGCCAGCTCAGCGAGCACGCCGACCGACTAGTCGCCATCGGCGGAGACCACACGATCGCTCTGCCGCTGCTCCGCGTCGCGCACGCGCAGCACGGGCCCGTCGCGGTATTGCACTTCGATGCCCACCTCGACACGTGGGACACGTACTTCGGGGCGCCGATGACTCACGGGACCCCCTTCCGGCGGGCGTCCGAAGAAGGCATCATCGACCTGACCGCGAGCATGCACGTTGGAATTCGCGGCCCCCTGTACTCGAAGGACGACCTCGAAGACGACGCCCGGCTCGGCTTTGCGATCGTCACGAGCGAATTCGTCGAAGAGCACGGCGTCGCGGCCGCCATCGAACGCATCCGCGCCAGAGTCGGAGACGCGCCGCTCTACATCTCGATCGACATCGACGTACTCGACCCCGCCCACGCGCCGGGAACAGGAACTCCGGAGGCGGGCGGGCTCACGAGTCGAGAACTACTACGGATGCTGCGTGCCCTGGCCGACCTGCGCATCATCGGCGCCGACGTGGTCGAAGTCGCCCCCGCGTACGACCATGCCCAGCTGACCGCTGTCGCGGCCAGCCACATCGTCTACGAGCTGCTGAGCGCGATGGCGCCTGGGGTGACCCACCCCGACCGACAAAGCCCCGACCTGACGTAGAAGTCCCGAACCCGACCGACAAGCCCGACGCAGGAGACACCCATGACACTGCCCACCCCAACGGACGAAGAAGTCCGTGCCGCGGCATCCGCCATCGTCGAGGCGTTCGCCGCCACCGACGGCCCGCGCTACTTCTCACTCTTCGCACCTGACGCAACCTTCGTCTTCCACACCGAACCTGCGCGAATCGAGGACCGGGCTGCCTACGAAGCCATGTGGGAGGAATGGGTGGGCGGCGGCTGGAGCGTGCAATCCTGCGCATCGAGCGCGGCCGCGGTGCAGGTGTTTCCCGGCGGAGCCGTCTTCACCCACTCCGTCAGCACGAGCGTGAGCACCGCGGACGGACCCATGTCTTACCGGGAGCGCGAAACGATCGTCTTCCGGTCTGATTCTGCCGGTCTCATCGCCATCCACGAACACCTGTCACCCCAGCCCTGACCAGTCCCTATTCATAGAGGAGCCCAAAGATGTCGCTCTACACCCTTCTTGAACGCCGACTGGACACCAACTCAGATGACGCGGGCCCGGTTCGCGGAACCTACTCGCTCGGCCGCGTGCTCATGATCTGGCTGGCCGCGAACCTTGTGGTCACCACCCTTCTGACCGGCACGCTCTTCGTGCCGGATGTGCCGTTCGGCCTCGTCATCGCTCTGATCGTGGGCGGAACGATCGTCGGAGCAGCAGTGCTCGTGACGGTCGGTGCGATCGGAACGCGCACCGGCCTGCCGACGATGGCAATCACGCGCGGACCGTTCGGGACGCGCGGGAGCCTGCTGCCGGTGGCCGCCAACGTGGTCATCCTCATGGGCTGGAGCTGGGTGCAGGCGATGCTCGCCGGGATCGCCCTCAACTACATCGTCGCGTCGATGACCGGGTTCTCGAACCCCGTCATCTTCGCGGTGCTCTGCCAGACGATCGTCGTGATCCTCGCGATCTTCGGCCACGCCGGAGTCGCTCGGGTGGAACCGTGGTTCGCCGCGGTCATCCTCGCGATCGCCGCCTACATCTTCGTCGTAGCGTTCTCTACGTTCCCGCCGGCAGAGTTCGCGGCCATCCCGGCGACGCTCGAGCCGTTCTACTCCCCGGGACTGGCGTTCGATGTCGTGGTCGCGACCGCCATATCGTGGACGGTGCTCTCGGCCGACTTCAACCGCTTCGCATCGACGACCCGCGCGGGCGTGGTCGGCTCGGGAATCGGTTACACCCTGTCGACGGTGATCTCGATGACGCTCGGCGCGAGCGCGATCGGCTACGTCGTCCTGCGGGGCGGCGACGCGATGGCGTTCGACCCTGTGACGATCATCGAACCCTTCGGCGCCCTGTTCGCGGTCGCGATCTTCCTATCCGTGATGGCGACGAACACGATGGTCGTCTACGGCATGGTCACAAGCGTGGTCAACGCGCTCCCTGGCCGCCGGGTGAAGTTCCTGCCCACCGCGATCGTCCTCGGGCTCATCTCGATCATCGGTTCGACCTTCTTCGGTCTGCTGGCCCAGTTCACGACCTTCCTGGTCACGATCGGTGCCCTGTTCGCACCGATCTTCGCGATCATGATCGTCGACTACTACATCGTCGCTCGCGGCAGCTACAGCGCCGACATCCTGAAGGCTCAAGGCGGTCGCTACTGGTACACCGGCGGCATCAATTGGCTCGCTGTCGCGTCGTGGGTGGTCGGTGCGGTGTCCGCCTACGTGTGGGCGTACGTGTGGCCGCTTCCGTTCGGTGCGACCGTTCCCGCATTCCTCCTGACCTTCGCCGTGTACTTGGCCTTCTCGCTCGCGCGCCGCAGCAAGACGCCTTTCGAGCCCAGCCAGCACCTCGCCGATGCCGACACCCCTCGCTGACGGCCCTGGAGCGCCGCCGCGCACGGCGCTCCGGGACCTCACCCACCCGATCACCGACGGGATGCCGGTGTATCCCGGCGACCCGGCGGTCCACGTCGACGCCGCGCTGGACCTCGACCGCGACGGGGTGGCCGTGACGGGGCTGCGAATGGGGTCTCATACCGGGACGCACATAGATGCGCCGTCCCATACCGTCCCCGGCGGCCGGACAATGGCCGATGTGGCCCTCGACGAGCTCCTCGGCGACGCGCTGGTGGTGCGGGTGCGAGCGCTCGCCGAGGGCGAGGTATACGGGTGGGACCGGCTGAATGCGGAGCATCCGCTACCGGATCGATTGCCCCCGATCGTCGTGATCGACACGGGCTGGGCGCGGTGGTTCGGCGACGCCCGCGCAGTGCGGCATCCGGTCCTCGATGCCGGTGCTGCGAGCGAGCTCGTCGCTCGCGGGATGCGGATCCTCGCGGTCGACACGCTGAGTCCCGACCCGACCGGTACGTCCTCGGCCGCCTTTCCCGTGCACGAGGTCGTGCTGGGCCGCGGCGGGCTGATCGTCGAGAACCTCTGCGGACTGGATGACCTGCCCCCACAGGTACGGATCGGCTTCTTCCCCCTGCGACTTGGCGGCGACGGGGCGCCGGTTCGCGCGGTCGCCTTCGTCTGAGGCCGAGCAGCGAATGAATTCGCGCCTCGCGCTGGGTCAGATCGGGAGTCAGTGGTCAGGCGCTGGCCTTCCTGGAGGAAAAGAATGAGGGCTGCGGAGGAAATGGAGTTCAACCCTCACCGCCGATCCGCGCCCTGCTGGCTTTCGTAAACAGCCCACCAAATGTCCCGGAAACTCAAGGGTTTCCGGGACTTTTTTGGTTAAGAGATTTGACTACCCCATCACAAACCCATCTTTTACTCCTCCCGGGAGCCGCGGACGCGGAACTCTTCGGCCTCCTCGTCGGGCCGGCCGAACAGCTTGACGAGGGTGGCGCCGGGCGCGGAGAAGCGCTCGGTCATCTGCGTGCTCATGGCGGAATTGTGGTCGGCGGCCTCGCGGCGCAGCGCGGCGAGGCGGCTGCCCATGCGGCGCGCGGGTACCAGGAAGATGGGGAGCATGATCACGGCGAGAACCGTCACGAGCCAGGACGTGCTGAGCATGACGATCAGGG